>DATBMM010000263.1:0-4037 GCA_036554825.1 Candidatus Limnocylindrales bacterium | reverse complement strand
GCCGTCGATGCGCATGAGGTCCACGTGGTTGACCCATTCGAGGATCAGCGAGTGCGCGATGCCCGTCGCGTCCTCGAGCGCCTGCCGGCCGGACGGCTTGGCGCCGCGTTCGAGCAGGTCGTCCGTGCTCCGGACACCCGCTTCCTCGAGCTTCGCCGCGTAGACCGGGCCGATCCCCTCGACCTCCTCGATCCGCATGTCGATCTCCTCCAGCGGGCGCCGACAGTCGCCCACCCTGCGCGTCCCTGGCCGCCCGCGAGAGACGGGTCGGCCGACCGGAGGCCGATGATACGCTTGCGCTCCTCCCGCCACAGCCCCCGTCGGCCCCGCCGCACCGCCCCGGAGGATCCATGGACCAGGCGTTCCGCGACGCGATCTCGGCTGGCTACGGCTTCGACGAGCCGACGCTGATCATCGGCAGCGCGATGCTCGAAGGCGAGCTGTTCAACGACGTGCGGATCCAGGTCCCGATGTCCACGCTGAACCGGCACGGCCTGGTCGCCGGCGCGACCGGGACGGGCAAGACCAAGACCCTCCAGTTGCTCGCGGGACAGCTGTCCGAGGCCGGCGTCCCGGTCTTCGTCGCCGACATCAAGGGGGACCTGACGGGTCTCGCCGCCCCGGGCGATGGCGCGAACCCGAAGGTGCAGGAGCGCGCCGCCTCATTGGGCTGGACGTTCGAGGCGGCCGGTCATCCGGTCGACTTCCTCTCGCTCACCGGAAGCCTCGGCTCGCAGGTCCGGGCGACGGTCCACTCGTTCGGGCCGCTGCTGCTGGGCAAGGTCCTCGATCTCAACGAGACGCAGACGAGCATCCTCGCGCTGGTCTTCAAGTACTGCGACGACAACGACCTGCCGCTGCTCGACCTCAAGGACCTCGCCACGACCCTGAAGTTCCTCTCCTCGGACGAGGGCAAGCCGATCCTCGAGGACTACGGCGGGATGTCGTCCGCGTCTGTCGGCGTGCTGCTCCGGAGCATCGTCGTGCTCGAGCAGGAGGGGGCGGATGTGTTCTTCGGCGAACCGGAGTTCGACGTCGAGGACCTGCTGCGCAGCACGCCCGACGGCAAGGGCGTCATCTCCGTCCTCGAGCTGTCCGATGTGATGGACCAGCCCCGGCTCTTCTCCACGTTCATGCTGTGGATGCTGGCGCAGCTGTACGAGACGCTGCCCGAGACGGGCGACCTGCCGAAGCCCAAGCTGTGCTTCTTCTTCGACGAGGCGCACCTGCTGTTCGACGACGCGACCGAGGCGCTGATGGAACAGATCGAGCGCACGGCGCGGCTCATCCGCTCCAAGGGCGTCGGCGTGTACTTCGTCACGCAGGTGCCGGGCGACGTCCCGGCGTCCGTGCTCGCCCAGCTCGGCAATCGGGTCCAACACGCGTTGCGGGCCTACACGCCCGAGGACGCCGACGCGCTGCGGAAGGCCGCCCGGACCTTCCCGACGACCGACTTCTACGACGTCGAGGAGACCCTCACCTCGCTGGGCATCGGCGAGGCGTTCGTCACCGTGCTGTCGCCGCGCGGCATCCCCACGCCGCTCGCCGCCACCCGACTGCTGCCACCGGACTCGCTGATGGCGCCGGTCGATCAGGCCACGTTCCAGGGCATCGTCGCGGCCAGCCCGCTCAGCACCAAGTACGGCGCGACCGTGGATCGCGACAGCGCCCACGAACGCATCACCGCCCGTCTGGCCGCCGCGCGCCAGGCGGCCATCGATGCCGCGACCCGCGCCGGGCTCGATCCGACGACGGCGGGTGGCCTCAACGGCATGACCCCGGCGCAGCAGGCGCGCGAGGTCGCGCGCCAACAGCGTGAGCTCGAGGCCGCGCAGAAGCGGGCGGCTCGCGAAGCGGAGCGGCAGCGACGCGCCGAGGAGAAGGCAGCAGCCGCCGCGGCGCGGACGCGCCAGCGGACGATCGACACCGCGATCCGGACCGGTGGCCGGGTCGTGACCTCGCGCGTCGGCCAGGACCTCATCAGGGGCATCTTCGGCACGCTGTTCGGAGGCGGCCGAAAACGCTGACCGGTCGTCCAGTGCTGCCGGCGGCGTCCGCGTGGTCGGACCCGGCCTGGCTCGCCGCGTTCACGGACTGGGCACGGGCTCGTCTGGAGGCACTCGGTCGTCGGGTGGTCGGGCCGCCGGAGCAGCCCCACATCCGTCCCTGGTCGACCGTGGTGCGCCTCCCGACGGACGCTGGTCCGGCGTGGGCAAAGGCGATGCGGCCCGGCACGGCACACGAGGCATCGCTCCTCCCGGCATTCCAGTCCTGGGGCGTCGGGTCCGTGGTTCCGCCGCTCGCCGCGGACGCGGCTCGGGGCTGGCTGCTGCTCGAGGATGGCGGCACGACCCTGCGAGCCACGCGGCCCGACGGCGAGGGCGATCGCGACCTCGATGCATGGGCGGGCATCCTCGCCGCCTACGCCGAGCTCCAACGCTCGGTCGAGACGCGCGCCGGCGAGCTGCTGGGGCTCGGAGTGCCCGACGGACGGCCGGAGACGCTCGACGCGACCCTCGACCGCCTCATCGCGACGGATGTTTGGTGGGTGCTCGTGGACGATGACGAGCGTGGCGCGACGGATGCCGCCCGGGAGGCGCTCCGGGCGTTCGGCCCGTGGGTCGCGGAGCGGGCCGGCGAGCTGGCACACTCGGGCATCCACTCGACGATCCAGCACGACGACCTGCACGGCGGCAACGTCTTCGTCGGCCCCGCCGGCGTGCGCTTCTTCGATTGGGGTGACGCCGTGGTGGGGCACCCGTTCGCGTCGATGGTCACGACACTGAACTCGATCGCCTACCGGCTGGGCATCGAGGCCGACGATCGGCGTCTGGACCGACTCCGCGATGCGTACCTCGAGGGGTGGACCGACGTGGTCCCGGGGCGGGTCCTGCGGGACGTCTTGGCGACCGCGATCGACCTCGGCCGGATCGGCAAGGCCGCCGCCTGGGCGCGTGCGCTCGATGGGCTCGACCCCGCCGACATGGCGGGGCATGGTGGTGCGCCGGCGCTGTGGCTGGCTGACCTCGTCGACCGTGTGGGCCCACAGCGGGGCCGCTGACCACCCGGCCACATCCGCGACCCGCCTCGGACATGATGCGGCCGGGCCGCGCCTTGACGGTCGGCGGCCCGGCCTGTCTGACGCTCGCGCCCGCCTGAGGAGGAGGACGTGCGACGAGCGGTGGGGTGTTCCTAGGCGGTCGCGAGCGGTGCCCGCTTCATGCTCGGCTTCCCGAACCGCAGGTAGAGCGACGGGACGACGAACAGGTTGAGCAGTGTCGAGGTGATGAGCCCGCCGAGGATGACGAGCGCCATCGGGTGCTCGATCTCGTGGCCCGGCAGGTCGCCGGCGATCGCGAGCGGGACCAGTGCGAGGCCCGTCGCGAGTGCGGTCATGAGGATCGGTGCCAGCCGCTCCCGAGCCCCGCGGATCACCAGGGCCGGCCCGAAGGTCTCGCCCTCGTACTTCTCGAGGTGCTGGAAGTGGTTGATCATCATGATCCCGTTCCGGGCCGCGATGCCGAGGACCGTGAAGAACCCGACGAGCGTGCCCAGCGAGATGACGCCCGATCCCAGCCAGGCGGCGAGGATCCCGCCGACGAGGGCGGACGGGAGCGTCAGGAATGACAGGATCGCGAGCCGGGTGCTGCCGAACGCTGCCTGCAGCAGGAGGAACACGCCGATGGCCGCCGCGAGGGCGAAGAGCAGCAGACGATCCTGCGCCGCCTGGCGCTCCTGGTACTCACCGAGCATCTCGGGGTGATAGCCCTGCGGGAACTCGGTGCTCGCGAGGGCCGCCTGGACGTCGGTGATCACCGATCCGAGGTCGCGTCCGGAGACGTTCGCCTCGACATCGATGCGGCGGGCGGTCTTCTCGTGGTAGATGTGCCCGGGCGTCGGCTTGACGGAGACATCGGCGATGTCCTTGAGCGCGACCTTCCCGCCATCGGCGGTGTCGATCAGTAGGTTCTGGATGTCCGTGAGGCTCGCACGGGCCTCGGGCACGCTCCAGACCTGGATGTCGTAGGCCTTGCCGC
>DATBMM010000213.1:0-4983 GCA_036554825.1 Candidatus Limnocylindrales bacterium | reverse complement strand
GGGCTCGGGTCGCTGGTACAGGATCCGCCAGACGTCGAGCACGCGCCGGAGCTCCGGGACCGGGTCGTGATGGTCGTCGACACGCAGGTCCAGCCAGCGGTCGTTGGCGCCGCCGTACCCGGCGCCGTCGCGGACGACGAGCAGGGCCGCCGACTGGCGACCGCGGGCATCCCCGCCCGCACGATCGCCCGCGAGGAGCGCCAGCAGCAACCGATCGGGGAACGGGGCTGCGTGCCCCGCGGCGTACGCGTCCAGCATCGCGTCGACCACCTGGGGCCCGGACAGGATGTTGCCCTGGACCGCGACGCCATCGCCGACGCGACCGCCGGCCCACGCCAGGCAGCCCGAACCCGTGTGCGTCGCCGCGCCCCCGCGACCATCGACGATGCCGGCCTGCCGGTCGGCGCGGCCGTCGTCGGCGGCGGTGAGCTGCGCAAGGACCTCCCCCGCCGAGCGCCCGGCGGACAGCGCCGCGAGCCCATCGGGCCCGTAGGCCACGTTCGCCAGCGCCTGGGTCGCGATCGCGCCCACACCGGCCCTCGCCCACGGCACGACCGACCCGACGGCCAGGAACTTGGAGGCGACCGCGATGCCGAGATCGCCGGTCGCCGGGTCGCGAGCGACGATCGAGAAGGTCATCGGAGCGGCCGGCCCTCGAACGCCTCGATCGCCGCGATCGACGCCTCGCTGAGCGGTGCCGGCCGGTCGGTCCGGTAGTCGTAGCGGACCATGACCGAGTCGCTCGTCGCGACCAGCCGCGCCGATCCGTCCCCACCCGCGGCGGTCAACCGATGCTCCAGGGTGAACGACGACCGGCCGATGTGCGTCGCCCGCGTCTCGATGGTGACGGTCTCGGTGTGGAAGACGGGCGCGCGGTAGGTGATGCGCGCCTCGGCCAGGATCAGGCTCTCGGCTCCCTCGTGACCCGCCGCGACGGGCTCGCCGGTCACGTCCGTCCAGTACCGGATGCGGGCCATCTCGCAGTACGTGAGGTACACGGCGTTGTTGACGTGGCCCATCGCATCGGTATCCGCGAAGCGGACCTCGACCTCGACCCGATGGGGGAACTCGCCGGGCAGGTCCCGCGGGTCGGGGGGTGTCTCGATGCGGGGCACGATCAAGAGGCGTCGAACCGGATGACAGGGAAGCCTTCGCGCATCGCTGCGGCCGCGAGCCGGTCATCGAGGGTGACGAAGGGGAGCGTCGATGGCGACCCTTCGGACGCCGCGAGCGCAGCCGAGAGCTGGAGGGCCCCGCCCGCTCGCAGCGGGTGCGTCCGCGTCAGGCGCTCGGCGACCCGTCGAACCGGAGGGATCGCGTCAACCTCTGACCAGTCGGCCCGTAGCCGATCGAGGTCGCGCGTCGCGCCCTCCAGCTCGGCTGGCTCGATCCGCCCCTCGCGCTCAGCTCGGGCGATGGCCGCGCTGCACTCGACGCTCGTTCCCCACCAGACGACCAGCGACCGATCCTCCCCGAGGATTCGTCGGACGTCGTCGCTCGACGTCTCCGCGATGAGGAACGGCACGAGCGCCGACGAATCCCAGAACCTCATCGACCGGACCGTCGATCCTCGATCAGGAGCTCCACGACGCTTGAGCCGTCGATGGTCTTCGTGGGAGGACGATCGAGGATCCAACGCGGATCGCCGCGGCCACGGCGAACGATCCCTGCGCGCTCCAGGCGCGCCAGGCGACCTTCATCGTCATCGGCGATGGTGGGTTCGAGGCGGGCGACGGGAACGCCGCGCTCCGTGATCAAGATGGTCTCCCCCGCCTTGACTCGATCGATCAGGGCCGACAGGCCGTTCTTGGCCTCGGTGATCGTCGCGCGTCGCATGTGGCTAATCTAGCCAGTTCATGTAGGCCGGTCAAGGCTGTTGGACGGTCAAGGTCCCGGTCATCCCCGCCTCGGCATGACCCGGCACGGTGCACACGATCCGGTACGAGCCGGGTTCGTCGATGCGGAAGCGGATCCGCTGCGTCTGGCCGGGCCGTGCGCCGGCGTCGACGTTCGCCAGACCCTCCACCTCCCAGTCATGGAAGACCGGGTCGTCGTTGCGGAACGAGAGCACGACGGTGCGGCCGGCGTCCACCCGCAGGTCGGCGGGTTCGAACCGGACATCCTCCGCGACGACCGCGAGATGCGTCGCTTGGCTGTCGATCCAGCGGTCGGCCGCCAGCACGCCGCCGGCCACACCGAGCGCGCCGAGGGCCACGGCGCCCAGGAACGACGCGTCCCGTACCCGGCCGAGGAATCCGCGGCGGACCGTGTGGCGCGCCTCAGGCCGGGCGTCGTAGGTCCCCAGGCGCAGCGCGTTGGCCACGACGGTCACCGACGAGAGTGCCATCGCACCGGCGGCCAACGCTGGGGAGAGCGCGATGCCGAATGCCGGGATCAGGGCGCCCATGGCCACCGGGATGAGCACCGCGTTGTAGGCGAATGCCCAGAACAGGTTCTGGCGGACCGTCCGCATCGTGGCGCGCGAGAGGCCGATCGCGGCCGGGACGCCGCGCGGGTCGGCGCCCATCAGCGCGATCCGGGCCGTCTCGATGGCGATGTCGGTGCCGGTCCCGATGGCGATCCCGACGTCGGCCTGGGCGAGGGCGGGTGCGTCGTTGATGCCGTCGCCGACCATGGCGACCGTGTGGCCCCGCTGCTGGAGCCGGCCAACGATGCCGGCCTTGTCCTCCGGCCGGACCTCGGCCACGACCCGGTGCGCCGGGATCCCGACCTGCCTGCCGACCGCGAGGGCAGCGGACGACACGTCGCCGCTGACGAGCCAGACGTCGATCCCGGCCGAGGCGAGCTCGCGCACCGCCGCCGCCGACTCCGCCCTGACCGGGTCGGCGATGGCGAACACGCCGGCACCAACACCATCGACCGCGACCAGTGCCAGGGTCCGACCACCGGCGCTCGCGGCGTCGATGGCCGGGCGGAGCACCGTGAGGTCGATGCCCTCGTCCGCCAGCCAGCGGGCGCTGCCGATCAGGATGGCGTGCGGGGCGTCGGGCCCGTCGACCGTCCCGCGCAGCCCGCCGCCAGCGACCGCCATGACGTCGCGCGTCGTGCGGAACCCGAGCTCCCGCTCGTTGGCGTACGCCACGATCGCTGCACCCAGCGGATGCTCGCTCGCGCGTTCGAGCGATGCGGCCAGGTCGGTCAGCACCGCCTCCCGGATGCCGGGGCCGGTCACGACCGCCTCCACGCGGGGCCGGCCGAGTGTCAGCGTCCCGGTCTTGTCGAAGATCACCGTATCGACCGATTCGGCCCGCTCGAGCGCATCGCCGCCGCGGATCAGGATGCCGGCCTCGGCGCCGCGGCCCGTCCCGACCATCACGGCGGCCGGTGTCGCCAGGCCCATGGCGCACGGACAGGCGATGACGACGACGCTGATGAACGCCGTCAACGCGAGCGTCGCCCGTGGCTCGGGTCCGGCCAGGAACCAGATCGCGAACGTCGCCGCGGCGACGACCAGCACCAGCGGGACGAACGCCTCGGCGATCCGATCGGCCAGGTGCTGGATGGGCGCCTTGCTGCCCTGTGCGCGGCGCACGGCCTCGACGATCCGCGCCAGCGCCGTGTCGTGCCCGACGCGGGTGGCACGCATCACGAACGTGCCGGTGCCGTTGAGCGTCGCCCCGACGACCTCGCTGCCGGGGCGGACCTCGACGGGTACTGGCTCGCCGGTGAGCATGCTGGCATCGACGGTCGACGCGCCCTCGACGACGACCCCGTCGACCGGGACCTTCTCGCCGGGCCGCACGCGCAACAGGTCGCCGACCGCGACCCGCTCCAGCGGCATGTCGACCTCGCGGCCGTCGACGACCGACCGGGCGACGGTCGGCTGCAGGCCCATCAGCCGGCGGATGGCGCCGGCCGTGCCGGCCTTGGCCCGGCCCTCCAGCCATCGACCGAGCAGGACCAGGCCGATGATGATCGTCGACGCGTCGAAGTAGGTCTCGGGGTGGAGCCCCGCCTCGTGGATGACGTCGGGGAACAGCGTCACGCCGACGCTGTACAGCCAGGCGGCGGTGGTCCCGATCGCGATGAGCGTGTCCATGTTCGCGGTGCCGTGCCGGAGGGCCCGCCACGCCGCGCGGTAGAAGCCGCCACCCGCCACGACCTGGATGACGGTGGCCGGGACGAGCGCGATCCAGTTGATGGTCTCCATCGGGATGCGCGTCTGGGGGACGAACATCGCGACCATGATCCCGAGCGCGACGACGATCGAGGTGATCGACAGGCGGAGCAGCCGGTTGGCCTCACGCTCCTTGCGCGCATCCTCGGCGGCCGCCGCATCGCCCAGGGTAGTGGCGAGTTCCGGCGCGGGCTCGGGCTGGGCCCGGACCTCGTAGCCGGCGGCTTCGACCGCGGCGACGAAACGGTCAGGGCCGGTCAGGTCGGGCAGGTAGCGGATGGTCGCGAGTTCGGTGGCCAGGTTGACGCTGGCCTCCTCGACACCATCGGCGGCCCGAAGGAAGCGCTCGATCCGGTTGACGCAGGACCCACACGTCATGCCCTCGATGGGCAGCTGGATCTCGGCGCGCGTCGTCTCGGTAGCCATACTCCCTGGGAGTATACAACCTACCGAGATCACCTACGACGAGCTCGATCGGCCGACGCTCGTCGAGCACGCCATCGACGGCACGCCGACCCTCAGCCAGGGCTACGACTACGACGAGAACGGCAACCTCACCGGGTACACCGATGACGCCGGCGCAGCGACCTTCACGTACGACGATCTGGACCGCCTGACCGACGCGGTCTTCCCGGGCAGCCAGACCTACGAGTACACCTACGACACGGTCGGCAACCTGACCGCGATCACCAAGCCCTCGGGCAGCACCAGCCTGGCCTACGACCTGGCCGACCGGATCACCACCTCGGGCTACAGCTACGACGCCAACGGCGCGCTGACCGCCGATCCTGCCCGCATCTACGCGTACGACGCGTTCGGCCGGCTGGCCAGCAGCACGGTCGGCG
>DATBMM010000149.1:0-2135 GCA_036554825.1 Candidatus Limnocylindrales bacterium | reverse complement strand
GCCCAGGAGACCAAGCGCGTCCTGCAGCGCTACCGCGACCTCCAGGACATCATCGCGATCCTCGGCATCGACGAGCTGTCGGAGGAGGACAAGGCCACAGTCGCACGGGCGCGGCGCCTCCAGCGCTTCGCCAGCCAGCCCTTCTTCGTGGCCGAGGTGTTCACCGGCCGGTCGGGCGCGTACGTGTCGATCAAGGACACGGTCGCCTCGTTCAAGGAGATCCTCGAGGGCAAGACCGACACGCTGCCGGAGCAGGCGTTCTTCCTGGCCGGCACGGTCGAGGACGTGCGCGCCAACGCCGAGCGGCTGGCCGGCTGATGCCGCTCCAGCTCGAGATCGTCACGCCCGAGCGGTCCGTCTTCTCGGATACGGTCGACTCCGTCCAGCTGCCCGGCTCCGAGGGCGAGCTGGGCGTCCTGCCGCATCACGCGCCGCTGGTCGCGACGCTCGGCGTCGGCGAGCTGCGGTACCGGAAGGAGGGCATCGAGGAGTCGTTCGCGATCGTCGGCGGGTTCCTCCAGGTGCGGCCGGACAAGGTCGTCGTCCTGGCAGAGACGGCCGACATCGCCAGCGAGATCGACCTCGAGAAGGCGCAGGAGGCACGCCGAGAGGCCGAGCGCGCGCTGGAGACCGGCTATCACGAGGGAGCCGACCTGGCAGCCGCCCGGGCGGCCCTCCAGCAGGCCCTGCTCAGGATCCGCGTCGCGGAGCGTCGGCATCGGGAAGGCCCGCGACACCGCGGGTAGTGCCACGCGATGGCTGATGCACGCCCGTTCCATTGGGAATACGTCCCCGAGCCCGTGACGCGGGAGGTCTTCCGCGTCGACGGCGGTCGGCCGCTGTCGGGGTCGGTCGCCATCAGCGGGGCCAAGAACGCCGCCCTCAAGATGCTGGCCGCGGCCACGCTGACCGGCGAGCGCTGTCGCATCACCAACGTCCCCGAGATCGAAGACGTGCGGGTCATGGCCCAGACGCTGCTCGAGCTGGGCGTGGTGGTCGACCACCCGGAGGAGAACGTCTACGAGGTCGCCGCAGGCGACGTCGAGTGGCAGTTCGTCCCGCTCGAGGCGGCCGCCAAGATGCGTGCCTCGTTCATGCTGCTCGGCCCGCTGCTGGCCCGGTTCGGCCGGGTCATCATCAGCAACCCGGGTGGCGACCGCATCGGGCGCCGGCCGGTCAACCTGCACGTCGACGCGATGCGCACGCTCGGTGCCGAGATCGAGTACCGCAACGGCTACTACTTCGCGACGGCGCCGGGCCGCTTGCGGGGCGCGGAGGTGCGGTTCCCCTTCGTGTCGGTCATGGGCACCGAGAACGCCATGCTCGCCGCGACCCTGGCCGACGGTCACACCGTCATCCGGCCGGCCGCCCAGGAGCCGGAGGTGGATGACCTCATCGCGTTCCTGCGGAAGATGGGCGCCGAGGTCGAGCGGACCTACCCCGACACCATCGAGGTCGAGGGGAAGCGCCGCCTGCGCGGAGCCGACCACCGCGTGATCCCCGACCGGATCGAGGCCGGCACGTTCGTCATCGCCGGCGCCGTGACCGGTGGACGGATCACCCTGACAGGCGCGCCGTGCGACCACCTCGGGGCGTTCCTCGAGACGGTGACGCGCGCCGGCGTCGAGGTCAGTTGCGGTCCCGACTCGATCGACGTCGACGGATCGGCGCTGGCGGATCAGGGGTTCCGGGCCGTGGACATCGAGACCGGCGCCTACCCTGGCCTCGCGACCGACCTGCAGCCGCCGACCTCGGTGCTGCTCACCCAGGCGAGCGGCACGTCACACGTGCACGAGACGATCTTCGAGGACCGGCTCGACTGGATGACCGAGCTCCGGCGGATGGGCGCCGAGATCGATCTGGTCGACGCGCACCACGCGGTGATCACGGGCAGAGCGCCGCTCCATGGCGCCGAGGTCGAGATCGGCGACCTGCGGGCCGGAGCGTCGCTGATCCTCGCAGCGTTGGCCGCGGATGGCGAGACCACCATCCACGGTGCGCACCACGTTCACCGGGGCTATGAGAACATCGAAGGCAAGTTCCTGGAGCTCGGGGCCAGGATCGAGAGCCTCGCGGAAGGGAACGACACCACCTCCCCATGAAGATCGGCATCGACCTCGGCACGGCCAACGTGC
>DATBMM010000115.1:0-10681 GCA_036554825.1 Candidatus Limnocylindrales bacterium | reverse complement strand
GGCCTACCGGAAGGGCCGCACCAAGAGCCATCGCACCGGCTTGCGCGACGTCGCGCGACGCCTCGGCGCGGTGCGCGATCTCGATGTCCAGCTCGAGGGCATCGACGTGTATCGGGCCGACCTGTCGGTCACGGAGCAACGGGCCCTCGAACCGCTGATCGGGTCGCTGCGCCGGCACCGTGACGACGCACGGATCCTCCTCGTGCGCGAGCTGGACGCCCCCGCCTACAGCCGGTTCGTCGATGACTACCTCGACTTCGTCCGCACCGAAGGTGCCGCCGCCAGGCCGGTCGATGCGGCCTCGCCGCATCGCGTCCGCGATACCGCCCCGTCGCGCATCTGGGCGGCGTACGAGCAGGTGCGCAGCTACGAACCGATCCTGCGCTGGGCCGACGTCCCGACCCTCCACGAGCTGCGGATCGCCGGCAAGTGGCTGCGCTATTCGCTGGAGTTCGTGCAGGAGCCGCTCGGCGATGATGCGGCGCCACTCATCGCCAAGGTCACCGCGCTGCAGGACCACCTCGGCCTGATGAATGACGCGAGCGTGGCCGGGTCGATGGCGCGGACATTCCTGGTCGAGCACGCGGCTCAGCTGAGCGCCGCGGAGACTGCGGCGATCGGTCGCTACCTGGTCGACCGCGAGCGCGAGGTCACCCGCCTGCGGCGCACGATCGGGGCGACCTGGCGTCGGGTGGCAGGTCTCGGCTACCGGCGCGCACTCGGGCGGGTCGTCGCGGGCCTCTAGCTCGTGGTGGGCACCCGCCCCTCATCGGCGGTCCGCCAGCCATGCGCCAGCGTCGCGAGGTGGTCTCGCCACGCGCGACCGGCGTGATCGGCCGCGAGGACTGCCCCCTCCCGGATCCCGGCCTCCGAGACCCGCACGGAATCGACCTCATACCGGCGCATGAGTGCCTCCACGATCACGGCACCCGCGGGGAGGAGCGGTCCCCGTTTCGGGTTGATGTAGTAGCGCTCTGTGAGGTCCGCAGCAGGCATCGACAGGAGCGTGTCGAGGACCTGGGAGATCCGCTCCCGCGTCAAAGCCTGGTCCTCCACGCCACCGGGCGTCACCTTCAGCAGGTTCGACGCCGTGCCCCCGACGGCGACGACCGACGAGGGTGATGCGTCCGGCGCGCCTCGCAGGACCTCGTCGGCGGCCGCGCGCATGTGCTCGATCGCCGCCGGCGTGGGCGGATCCGTCGACACCCATCGGCTCGACAGCCGTCCCGATCCCAGCCGCAGCCCGGATGCCCGTGGCGTCCCATCCGGCCCGACGACGCAGAACTCCGAGCTCCCTCCGCCGATGTCGATGACCAGCGTCTCCTCCTCGACCGGCCACCCACCAGTGACCCCGATGACCGTGAGATACGCCTCCTCCTCGTGTGACAGGACGTGGAGGGGAACGCCGGTGCCGGTGCCCACTTCCTTCACGACGTGGCCCGCGTCCGCGGCGCGGCGGATCGGCTCGGTCCCGAGGAAGGTCACGTGGGTGGCACCGAGGGCACGCGCCCGGTCGGCGTAGCGCGCGAGCGCCGCCGTCAGTTCGGCACGGGCTGTTCGGCCCAGGTGCGCGCGAGCATCGACCGCTGAACCCAACCCGAGGAACACCGATTCATCGGCGAGCGGTCGGAGGCGATGGCCATCGATGGAGGCGATGAGCAGGTGGACCGAGTTCGATCCGAGGTCGACCGCCGCCCCGACCCGTGGCCCGTCAGTCACGCGCCCCGCTTCGGAGCTGCCGGACCGCTGCCCGTGTCAGGCTCGGGCCTGGGCTTCGTCGTCCTCCGCACCGGGGGAGGCGGCGTCGACGGCGCGGGACGCGCCGTGCGTCGAGAGGGCGAGCTCTTGGCGGGCTTCGGTGCGGGCCCTGGCGCCGGGGTTGCGACCGCCGGTGGCTTCCGCGCGACGTCGTCGCCAGCGGCCTCGGCGATGCGCCCGAGGATCGCGGTGACGTCGGCGCTCGCGCGAGCGACCTGGCGCTCGCGCTTATCGGCCTTTTGGTGCGCCTTGACCGACTGACGCAGCCGCCTCGCCTCGGTGGCCCGAGCCGCGTCGAGGTCCTTGCCGAGTCGGCGCAGGCGGCGCTTCGTCTTCTTCGAGGGCTGGACGGCGCCCGTCGTCTCGGACCCGACGGCGTCCGTGTCGGTGGGCTCGGCCGGCGGCGCCGGTCGCGCTCGGCCTCCGCCGTTGCGGGATCGTGGTGTGCTCGTCTTGTCGGCCATCGCCGCCTCCTGGGTCGCGGGTTCGGTCGGGCGCGCGGGGTCGGAACGGTACCACTGGAAGATCAACGGTCGAGCGCGATGCGGCGGGCGGACCGGCCGATGGCGGTGCCGTTAACGGAGTCTTAACCCGTCGAAAAGCGACCGTTGACGCCCCATCCCGACGTTCGTCCCATACATCAGGGCATACGTCCGACCCGGGCCGGGCCCCCTGCCGGCCCGCCAAGGAGGGATCATCGCGTGACCATCTCGATCACGAAGCGCCTCGGGGCAGTGGCCCTGGCGGCCGCGTTCGCCGTCGGGGCATGCTCGTCCGGTGGCGGCCAGTCGGCCGCGCCGAGTGGCGCCGCCCCAGGGAGCGAGGCGCCGACGGGCGTCTCCGGCTCGATCACGGTCTCCGGCTCGTCGACCGTGGAGCCGATCTCCACCGGGGTCGCCGAACTGCTCAAGGAGTCGAACCCCGAGTTCAACTTCACGATCGAAGGCCCCGGTACGGGCGACGGCTTCGCGCGCTTCTGCGCCGGCGAGATCGACATCTCCGACGCGTCACGCCAGATCCGGGCGGAGGGCGAAGCGGACGTGTGCGCCGCCGCCGGCATCGAGTACGTCGAGCTGCCGATCGCCTTCGACGGCATCACCGTCATGACCTCGCCGGACAACAGCGGCATCGAGTGCCTGTCCTTCGCGGACCTGTATGCGCTCATCGGCCCGGAGTCGCAGGGCTTCGCGACCTGGGATGCGGCGCAGCCGCTCGCGACCGAGCTCGGCTCGACCATCACCTACCCGAACGCCAGCCTCGACATCACCGGGCCCGGCGAGGAGTCCGGCACCTTCGATTCGTTCGTCGAGCTGGCCCTGGGCGACATCGCCGAGGAGCGGGGGAAGGACGCGATCACTCGGCCCGACTACGTCGCCAGCCCGAACGACAACACGATCATCGAGGGCATCGCCGGTTCCTCGAGCTCGCTGGGCTGGGTCGGCTTCGCCTTCGCCGAGGAGAACAAGGACGCCGTCAAGGAGATCGCCGTCTCGGAGGAGCCGGGCGGTGAGTGCATCACCCCGACGGCCGACACGATCGCCGACGGCTCGTACCCCATCTCCCGGACCCTGTACATCTACGTCAACAAGGCCAAGGCAGCCGATAACCCGGCCGTCCGCGCCTACGTCGACTTCTACCTGGCCGAGGGCACCATCTCGAGCGTGCTCGAGACCGTCCCGTACGTGAACCTCCCGGCCGACACCCTGACCGAGACGCGATCCACCTGGGACGCGACCGACTAGCCCACTCCTCCTCCCTGGCCGGCCGGACCGACTCGGATGGTCCGGCCGGTCTTCGTCTCCCCATAGACTGGATGCACACGATGATTATCAGCCCCTCCCCGGCCCGATGACCGTCGCCGCGCCCAGCGGCACCCGCCTCCGAGGGACACCCAGGCGGCGCCGCAACGAGGGCCTCGTCCGAACGCTCCTCCTCCTCGCATCCATCCTGTCGGTGCTCGTCAGTGCCGGCATCGTCGTGTCGCTGATCTTCGAGGCGGCCCAGTTCGTCATGAGCATCGAGCTGCCGCAGCTGTTCGCCGACGGCTGGTTCCCGCGGCGCGGGCAGTTCTCCATCCCGACCGTCCTCGTCGGGTCCGTGCTCGTCACGGTGATCGCCATGCTCGTGGCCGCCCCGGTCGGCCTGGCGAGCGCGATCTACCTGGCCGAGTACGCCACGCCCCGCGTGCGCAAGACGGTCAAGCCGATCCTCGAGATCCTGGCTGGCATCCCGAGCGTGGTGCTCGGCTTCTTCGCCCTGACGCTCATCAACCCCGTCGTGGTGCGCGGCCTGTTCCCCGACGCGAAGGCGTCGACGATCCTCGCCGCGGGCATCGGCGTGGGGCTGCTGACGATCCCGCTGGTCGCTTCCGTGTCGGAGGACGCGATGCGCGCCGTGCCGCAGGCCCTCCGCGAGGCGTCCTATGGGCTCGGCGCCCGGCGGCTGACCACCTCTCTGCGAGTCGTCGTGCCGGCAGCCATCTCCGGCATCGTCGCCGCGCTCATCCTCGCGGCGTCGCGCGCGGTCGGCGAGACGATGGTCGTCGCGCTCGCCGCCGGCGCCACGGCGGGATCGCTGTTCACCGTCGATCCGCTGGGGCCGGGCCAGACGCTGACCGGAGCGATGGCCTCGCTGGCGGCTGGGAGCGACCAGGTGACCGGCGATAGCGCAGCGTTCCTGAGCCTGTTCTTCCTGGGCTTCCTGCTGTTCGTGATCACCTTCGGCCTGAACCTGATCGGCGACATCTTCGTGCGGCGCGCGCGGCAGCGGTACTGAGGCCGATCATGTCAGCCCACTCCGTCACCGCCGGTGCCGTCAGCCGCTCGCTCGAGGGCAAGCGGGTCGATATCGCCGGCTATGTCTTCACCGGGATCCTGCTCGCGAGCCTGCTGTTCACCCTCGCCCTGCTGGCGATCCTCGTCGGCGACCAGCTCCAGCGCGGGCTCCCGGTCCTTACCGAGCGCGGGACCGAGTTCGTCACCTCGCCCCTGTCGAGCCGCCCGGACCGTGCCGGCGTCATGCAGGGCATCGTCGGCTCGGCGGCGCTGGCCGTCATCGTCAGCATCCTCGCATTCCCGGTCGGGATCCTGACGGCCGTCTATCTCGAGGAGTACGCCCCCGCGAACCGGCTCACGCGGTTCATCGACGTCAACATCCGCAACCTCGCCGGCGTCCCGTCGGTCGTCTACGGACTCCTCGGCCTGGCGATGTTCGTGTCGCTGTTCCAGGTCCTCGGGGTCGGGAACGGGCGGAACCTCTTGTCCGGGGGCCTGACCCTCGCCGTCCTGATCCTGCCGCTGGTGATCATCACGTCGGCAGAGGCGATCCGTGCCGTCCCGTCCACGATCCGCGAGGCGGGGTACGGGATCGGGGCTTCGCGCTGGCAGGTGGTCCGCACGCTGATCCTGCCCTCGGCCGCGCCGGGCATCCTGACCGGCACGGTCCTCGCGCTGTCGCGCGCCCTCGGCGAGACGGCGCCGCTCATCCTCGCCGGTGCCGTGCTCGGCTCGTTCTCGACCGGCGGCAGCCTCGCCGACCTGTTCGGTGGGCCGTACACCGCGCTGCCCATCATCGTCTTCGACTGGGCGCGCAAGCCCCAGGACGAGTTCCGGGCCCTCACCTCCGCCGCGATCCTCGTGCTCCTCGCGGTGACGATCCTGGCCAATGCCATCGCCATCTACCTGCGCAGCCGGTTCGATCGGCGATGGTGACCGACGACCCCATCCTCCACCCACAGCGCGCCCCGGGAGATACCATGCCCGCCACCATCCTCCCGCCGGATCGGATCCGCGAGAACGGATCCGCGACCATCCTGGCCCGACCGGAGCCGCCCTTCGTGACCACCGACGTCCGACCCGCCAGCGATGACGCCGCGATCCCGGCCAGCCACGTCGCGCCCGTCGTCCGGCTCGACGAGGTCCACTTCTACTACGGGTCGTTCCGCGCGGTGAAGGACGTGACGATCCACATCCCGACCCACCGCATCACGGCCCTCATCGGACCGTCAGGCTGCGGCAAGTCGACGCTCCTGCGGACCATCAACCGGATGAACGACCTGATCCCGAACACCCGGATCGAGGGGTCGATCCGCTTCCACGACGAGGACCTGTACGCCGCGTACGTCGACCCGGTCGAGGTCCGTCGCCGGATCGGCATGGTGTTCCAGAAACCGAACCCATTCCCGAAATCGATCTACGACAACGTCGCGTTCGGACCCCGGCTGATGGGGTTCAAGGGCGACCTGGACGGTCTCGTGGAGTCGAGCCTGCGGCGCGCGGCGCTATGGGACGACGTGAGGGACAAACTCAAGCAGTCGGGTCTGTCGCTGTCGGGCGGTCAGCAGCAGCGGCTGTGCATCGCCCGGGCGATCGCCACCGAGCCCGAGGTGATCCTCATGGACGAGCCGTGCTCGGCCCTCGATCCCCGCGCGACACTCCAGATCGAGGAGCTGATGGCCCAGCTCAAGGAGAACTACACCATCGTCATCGTCACCCACAACATGCAGCAGGCGGCGCGCGCGTCGGATCGGACCGTGTTCATGAACATGGCCGAGGACCGGGCAGGCTACGTCGTGGAGCAGGACGACACGGTGACGATCTTCACGAATCCGTCGCACCAGATGACCGAGGACTACGTCTCCGGTCGGTTCGGCTGAGGAGGTGGACCGGATGACGGAGTCGTCGGGCGTCGAGCGCGACGTCGATGCCCTGCTCCAGGCGGCCGAGTCGCGCGTCGGCGCGTCCCTGCCCCAGGCCCGACGCGACTCGCTCGACCTGCAGGAGCTCGAGATCAAGGACGCCGTGCTGCGCATGGGCGCGCTGGTCGAGGAGGCCATCCGCCGTGCGGCGCGAGCCCTGGTCGACCACGACGCAGACCTTGCCCTCGACGTCATCAAGGCCGACGCCCGGATCAACGACGCCCAGCGCGAGGTCTCTCGTCTCATCAGCGTCACGATCGCGACGCAGCAGCCAGTCGCTCGCGACCTTCGGTACCTGCTCACGCTCGACCACGTGACCTACGAGCTCGAGCGGATCGGGGACCATGCCGCGTCCCTGGCCAAGCAGGTGATCAAGCTGGCCCCCGAACCGCCCCTTGCCGAGTACGTGAAGCTGCCCGAGATGGCCGAACGTGACGCACAGCTCGTCCACAAGGTGTTGCGCGCGCTCGTCGACGCCGACGCCATCGCCGCCCGGGAGGCCGCGGCGCTCGACGACGAGATCGATCGGCTGTATCACTCGACCTTCGATGAGGTCGTCGAGCTGATGCGCCAGGACCCGGCCAACGTCGAGCGCGGAACGCGCATGATCATCGCGTCGCATTACCTGGAGCGGATCGGCGACCGCTCGACGAACATCGCCGAGGACATCGTCTATCTCGTCACAGGCGACGTCGAGGACCTCAATCCGTGAACGATACCGGCGCACCGATCCGGGTCCTGTTCGTGTGCACCGGCAATTCGGCGCGCAGCATCATGGCCGAGGCCATGCTTCGCCGGCACGGTGGTGACCGGTTCGAGGTCTTCAGTGCCGGGACTGACCCTCGCGGCGTGAACCCCCTGACCCTGCGCGTGCTGGCGGAGGCCGGCATCGACGCCTCGTGGGCACGCTCGAAATCCGTCACGGAGTTCCTTGGCCAGCGGTTCGACTACGTCGTCACGGTGTGCGACCAGGCCAGGCAGGCATGCCCTGTCTTCCCTGGGGGGCACGAGTCGATGCATTGGGGCTATGAGGACCCCGCGGAGGCGACCGGCACGGAAGAGGAGCGGCTGGTCGTGTTCCGTCGTGTGTTCACTGCGCTCGGCGAGCGGGTCCGCCAGTTCGCGACCGTGACATCGACAGCGGCACAGCCCGCCTGATGCAGCTCCACCTTCTGCGCCATGCAGATGCGGGTGATCCCGAGGCCTGGGAAGGTCCCGATGCGGTCCGGCCGCTGAGCGAGAAGGGGCGCAAGCAGTCGCGCCGTCTCGGCGAGCACCTCGCGTCGATCGGCTTCAGCGCCGCGCGCTACATCACATCGCCGAAGATCCGGGCACTGGAGACGGCCGAGATCGTCGCCGGCCACGTCAAGGGGACGGTGGCGATCGACGACCGGCTCGGCGGCCCGCTCGACACGGACACACTGGAGCGCATCCTGGCCGATGCCGGCAACCCCGAGGTCGCGGTGATCGTCGGCCACGATCCGGACTTCAGCGAGATGCTGTCGACGCTCAGTGGATCGCAGCTGGAGATGAAGAAGGGCGCGATCGCGCGGGTCGACATCGATCGGCCGCTGCAGGCGGGCGGGGGCACGCTCCGCTGGCTGATCCCGCCGGACGTCCTGAAGTCGCGCTAAGACGGCGCCGGCTACCCCTCCGAGGCGCGGACGGCCATCGGCGCGGCGACCGATGACGAGCGCGTCAAGATGACGATCACGGAGACCAGCACGAGCGCCACGCCGATCCACTGGGCGACGCCGAGACGCTCGCCGAGCAGCAGCCAGCCCCCGGCGACGCCGACGATCGGGATGAGGTAGAACGAGCTGGCCGCGACCGACGCCGGCACCCGGCGGAGCGCGCCGAGGTACAGCCAGTACGCGCCGGCGTAGTACAGGACGCCGGACAGCACGGCGCTCACGACGCTCGCCGTGGTCGGCGCGGTCGGGGCGACGGACCCGCCGAGCACGGCGAGGACGGCCGACAGCACCACGGCCAGGACGAGCGCATGGGCCTGTTGGGACAGCACCACCTGGCTGGTCTCGGACGCTCCCGGAAGGAGGCGCCTGGTGATCACCGTGTACGCCGCGCAGCACGTGATCCCGGCCACGGTCAGGGCGACACCCACCAGCTGGCCGCCGATCGTCGTCGGGTCGTACACGACCAGCACGATGCCGGCGACCGCGACGACCGACCAGCCGACGATGGCGGGCGTGATGCGTTCGCGAAGGACGGCCGCAGCGAGCAACAGAATCATCAGCGGTTCCAGTGCCCAGAGCAGGACCGACACGCTCGCGGTGATCGTCAGCAGGCCGACCAGGCCGAGGGCGTAGGCGACGCCCGGGTTGAGGAGCCCGAGCCTCCCGAGGAGCGGCGGCGCCCCGCCGCGCAGCGGGATCCCCTGCCGCCGCATCAGGATGATCAGCACGACGAGGCTCGAGGCGAGCTGGATCGTCAGGAGCGTCGCGGGCGGGATCCCGGCGAGCGCGGCCTTGCTCACGACCGTGCCCATGCCCCAACAGACCGCGGCCAGGATCAGCGCGGCGAGGTCACGCCCGCGGATCGGTACGCCGTCCACGTGTGAGACCGCGGGCGGCGTCGTCAGCAGCAGCCGGAGCCGCCGCAGCAGCCCTGGGCCGCCACCGGGAGCTCGCGGATCGCCGCCAGGTCGATGAGGGGACGCGCGTTCGGCGGCTTGGTGGCCTTGACGATCGCGCTGATCATGCCCTCGGCGACCGTGTGGGACGGCGTGATCGTGACGTCGGTGAAGCCGACCGCTTCGAGGCCTTCCCGGAACTCGGTCACCGAGAGCGCGCCCGTGATGCATCCGGCGTAGCTCCCCCGCTCCGCGCGCTGACTGGGGGTAAGGTGGTTTTCGGCCACGATGTCGGTGATGCCGATGCGCCCGCCCGGTCGGAGGACACGGGCGATCTCGCGGAAGACGGCCGGCTTGTCGGCCGCGAGGTTCACGACGCAGTTGCTGATCACGACGTCGACCGACTCGGCGGGCAGCGGCAGCGCCTCGATGTGCCCCTTGAGGAACTCCACGTTGGTGGCACGCGCCTCGGCCGCGTTGCGCTGCGCCAGGGCAAGCATCTCGTCCGTCATGTCGACCCCGAACGCGCGACCCGTCGGGCCGACGCGCTTCGCCGATAGGAGCACGTCGATGCCACCGCCCGAGCCGAGGTCCAGGACGCGCTCGCCCGGGTGCAGATCGGCCACGGCGATCGGGTTCCCGCAGCCGAGAGATGCGAGGACCGCGGCATCGGGCAGCTCTTCCCGCTCCAGGGCCGTGTAGAGCCCCGCTCCGATGGAGCCGGGATCGCCGCAACAGGACTCCCCCTGCGAGGCGCGGACCGCCGCCGCCGCATAGTGCTCGCGGACCTCGTCGTGGATGTCCTGGCTGGTGCTGGCGGCGATCGTCATGCTGGTGCTCCTGGACTGTCGGCGGTTGTCGCCTGTATTGATACTTGTCAAGATAGACATCTGTCAATACAGTAGGGAGATGAAGCGCCAGACCGACCCGGATGTGTTGCTCCTCCAGGCCGCTGCCGACCCGACCCGGCTGGCGATCCTCCGGCAGCTGAGCGAATGCGCCGAGGTATGCGCGTGTGACTTCACGGCGTGCTGCGACGTGAGTCAGCCGACGGTGTCGCACCACCTCAAGGTGCTGCGACAGGCCGGCTGGATCGACGGTGAGCGCCGCGGGACGTGGATCTGGTACTCGATCCGACCGCAGGCCGTGGCACGCTTCCGTGAGCTCGCCGGTGGGTTCGGCGGTGGCGTCCCGCTGGCCGCCGGCATGGCGGGACGGACCCTCCCGGTGGTCCAGCCGTCGGCCTAGCCGCTCAGTCGACGACCGCCGGGTACGGTAGCGCCACGGGGTCTGCCGCGAGTCGGCTGCGACCCGCCGCATCGAATCGGTCCAACCCGTAGTCCGACACGTCGATCAGGTTCGTGCGACCCCGCACGACGAGGTCGGCCGCGACCCGCGCGACGCCCGGGCCCCACATCATCCCGTGACCCGCGGCCGCGGCGACCCAGGCGCCGCCGAGGACCGAACCGTCCGGCCGCACGGCCGGACCCAGGATCGGCAGGTGGTCGGGGGTGTAGTCGATGGTGGCCGCCCAGATCTTGCGCAGCCCGAGCTCGCGCGTGATCGGCACGAACCCGGCCAGCCGTGTCCGGTAGCGCTCGTACGCCGCCCAGTCGATCGACCGCGCCTCGCCCGGC
>DATBMM010000068.1:0-5521 GCA_036554825.1 Candidatus Limnocylindrales bacterium | reverse complement strand
TGGCTCGTGCTCGACCGGCTCGCGGAGCGTGCCGGTTGGTCGGGTCGTGGCCGGCAGCGTGACGCCTCCAATGTCGTCATGGGTCGGTACGACGGGCTGGATCTCACGCTGGTCAAGCCGCTCACCTGGATGAACGACTCGGGCCTCGCGGTTCGCAAGGTCCTCGCCCGCGAGCACGCGCCGCTTGCCGACCTGCTGATCGTCGCGGATGACTTCGCGCTGCCGTTCGGCAAGCTGCGGTTCCGGGAGTCAGGCAGCCACGGCGGGCACAACGGCCTCCGATCGATCGTCGACGAGCTCGGCACCGAGAAGTTCAGCCGCTTCCGCATCGGCATCGGCGATCCGGTGCGGAATGCCCGTGACCATGTCCTGTCGCGCTTCGAGCCCGACGAGGTGCAACGGCTCGACGAGCTGCTCGATGCGGCCGCGGACGGCGTGGAGGCGTGGGCGCACGAAGGGACCAGCAAGGCCGCCAACCGCTTCAACACCTTCCAGCTCCGGGAAGCCGACACGACCCGGCTCGCCGCCCCGGGCGAGATCGACGGTCCGCCCGACGAGGGGGGCGTCCGCCGGACGCGGACGGGATGGCGCCGCGTGCTCCCGCGTCGCGACGCCGATGGTGGCCACGGTGCCTGACCAGACGCGACAGACCCTGCGCGGTCGACGCGGCCGCGAGCTGCGGATCGCCGAGCGGGCCGCCGCCGACTTCGCGGCGCGCCACGCCCCGCCACGGGACGACGACGCGGTCGACTTCGACGTCGCGGCGGTCGATGCCGAGGTCCAGGATGCGCGGCGGTCGCAACCACGGCCGCCGACGCGTCGACGAACCCGGGAGGAGCCGCGCCGCGCCGGCCATCGCCTACCGGACCTGTCGGTGCTCCCGCCGTTGCTGGCCGAGACCGGGTCCTTCGCGACGCTCCGCGAGCGAGTCGGCTCACCGGCCGACGTCGGTCGGGTGGGGCGCCATGCCGGGGTCGTCGCGGTGCCGCACGGGGCGAAGTCGTACCTCGCGGCGGCACTGGCGCTCGACGAGCGGATCGTCTGGATCGCGCGCGACGCGGAGATCGGCGACCGGGTGGCCGAGGAGCTCCAGGCCTGGCTCGGCGATCCCTCCCAGGTCGCCGTCCTGGACCCGCGCACGGCGCTCGCCTACGAGCGCAGCGAGCTCGTCGCCGACGAGACGGCCGCGCGCGTGGCCGCACTGGCCGCGTGGCGACATGGCCGCGCGCGCGTGCTCGTCGCCAGTGTCCAGGCGCTGCTCCAGCACACGATCGCGCCGGGCGACCTCCCCGTCGAGCCGCGCGAGCTGCGCGTGGGCGGGCGGCTCCACCAGGACGCGTTGCTCCGGGACCTGTTCCTGCTCGGCTACTCGCCGGTGATCGAGGTCGCCGGTCGCGGCGAGTTCGCCCGTCGTGGCGGCATCGTCGACGTCTTCCCGCCGTCGATGGATCTACCCATCCGCATCGAGTTCTTCGGCGACGAGATCGACTCTCTGCGGGCGTTCGACCCGACCGACCAGCGCACCACGGGCAAGGTCGAGCACGCCACCCTCCTCCCCGCGTCCGAGTTCCTCCTTCCCGCGGCGGGCGTCGCCGCCATCCGGGAGCGCCTCGGCCGGTCGGCGTCGCGGCTGTCCGAGCGACTGGCCGGCGATCTGGCGCGATTCGAGGGCACGGCCGACGATCCGCTGCGACCAGTCCCGTCGACGAGCATCGATCGCGCCGATGACTCGCGAGCCCTGGCTGTCGGGGACGCGGCGGAGGTGTGGGCCGCGCAGCTCGCCCCGGCGACCGGCCTCGACCACGTCGATCCGGGCACGCTCCTGGTCATCGATGAACCGGGCGATGTCGCCGAGGCCGCCGCGTTCCTGTGGCGGCAGGCCGATGAGCGCCGAGGAGAGCTGGTCGAGGCGGGGGAGCTGCCCAGGGACTGGCCCTCCACGTACCTGCCGCCGCGCGACTGGAAGAGCCGGCTCGTCGGGTCGCGCACGCTCGAGCTGACCTGGGAGTCCGAGCCGCCCGCCGGCGTGGCCATGGCACGCGGGGTCCTCGGTTCCGGCGATCTATTCGGCTGGCGGGAGCCGACGCTGCCGCTGGGTCGCGCGGGGCGGCTCGCCGACGCGGTCGATGCGTGGCGCGAGGACGGTGCCCGGATCGTGCTGGCGTCGGACCAGGCGCCGCGCCTCGCCGAGATCCTCGAGGAGGCCGGCCATGCGGTCGCCGTGGTCGACCGGATCGAGGCGCCGCCACCGCCCGGTGCGATCGCGCTCGTCGGCCGCAGCCTCAACGGCGGCTTCGGCGGTGGACCCGATGGCGTGACCTTCGTCACCGACCGCGAGCTGTTCGGGACCGTCCGCGTCCGCCGTCCGAAGGCGCTTCGCCGGGTCGTGCCGCGCGACCTTCTCGAGCGCCTGACTCCGGGCGACCTGGTCGTCCACATCGATCATGGCGTCGCCCGCTACCAGCAGATGCTGCGGCGGGGCGGTGCCGGCGAGGAGCGCGACTATCTCGAGCTGGCCTTCGCGGGCGATGACCGCATCTTCGTGCCCGTCGAGCAGATCGGCCGGGTCACCCGGTACTCGGGTGGGGAGCGCCCGGCGCTGAGCAAGCTCGGTGGCACCGAGTGGCTCCGGGCCAAGCAGCGCGTCCGCAAGGCCGTCGCGGAGCTCGCCGATGACCTGCTGGCCCTGTACGCCGCGCGCGAGAGCGCTGAGGGCCACGCGTTCTCTGAGGACACACCGTGGCAGGGCGAGATGGAGGCCTCGTTCCCGTACGAGGAGACGGTCGACCAGCTCCGGGCGACGGCCGAGATGAAGGCCGACATGGAGCGGACCGTACCGATGGACCGGTTGGTGGTCGGTGACGTCGGGTACGGTAAGACCGAAGTCGCGCTCCGCGGCGCGTTCAAGGCGACCCAGGACGGCCGGCAGGTCGCGGTGCTCGTCCCCACGACCGTGCTGGCGGCCCAGCACCACACGACGTTCAGCCAGCGGTTCGCGGCGTTCCCGATCGAGGTCCGCCTGCTGTCGCGCTTCGTCTCACCGAAGGACCAGGCGGCGACGCTGGCCGGGCTGGCGGATGGATCGGTCGACGTCGTGATCGGCACCCATCGGCTGCTGTCGAAGGACGTGCGGTTCAAAGACCTCGGCCTCGTCGTGGTCGACGAGGAGCAGCGGTTCGGCGTCGCGGCCAAGGAGCGGTTGAAGCAGCTCCGCCGCGAAGTCGATGTGCTGACGCTGTCGGCGACGCCGATCCCGCGAACGCTGAACCTGGCGATGGCCGGTATCCGCGACCTGTCGGTCATCGAGACGCCGCCGGAGGATCGGCTGCCGATCCAGACGAGGGTCGCCGAGGCGTCGGCCGGCCTCGTGCGCGACGCGATCCTGCGCGAGCTCGATCGGGGCGGACAGGTCTTCTACGTCCACAATCGCGTCGAGACGATCGAGGCGCAGGCGGAGCAGCTCCGCCGGCTCCTGCCGGACGCCCGGTTCGTGGTCGGCCACGGGCAGATGCCCGAAGGGACTCTCGAGAAGGTGATGATCGCCTTCGCGGCCGGCGAGGCGGACGTGCTGGTGTGCACGACGATCATCGAATCCGGACTCGACATCCCGAATGCGAACACGATCATCATCGATCGCGCGGACACGCTCGGGCTGGCGCAGCTCTATCAGCTCCGCGGGCGGGTAGGTCGATCGTCGCGGCGCGCCTATGCGTACCTGCTGTATCGGCGCCGCGAGCGGCTGTCCGACGAGGCCCGCAAGCGCCTGCAGGCGATCTTCAACGCCTCGGAGCTCGGTGCCGGGTTCCAGATCGCGCTGTCGGACCTCGAGATCCGGGGCGCGGGCAACATCCTGGGTGCCGAGCAGTCGGGCCACATGGCGGCGGTCGGATTCGACCTGTACTCGCGGATGCTTGCCGAGGCGGTCGAGGCGCAGAAGGCGTCGCGAGAGGGCCGGGCACCGATCGTGGTGCCGCCGCAGGCCGTGGTCGACCTGCCGGTCGACGCACATCTGCCCGACGACTACGTGCCGGACGAGGCCCAGAAGCTGGAGCTCTATCGGCGGCTGGCGCGGGCGCGGACGGCCGGGGACATCGCCGCGTTCCGGCAGGAGGTCACCGATCGGTTCGGGCCGATGCCGCCGTCGGTCACGCGGCTGGTCGAGGTCGCCGAGCTGCGGCTCGCCGCGGAGGCGGCCGGGGTGTCGTCGATCTCCCGCGAGGAGGGCCGGCTCGTGGTCCGGTTCGGAGAGGGGCTCACGAGGGCCGCGGCCATGCAGCTCCTGGGCGATGGGGGATTGCCTGGCATCCGACCGACGGACGTGACGTTCGCCTCGAACCAGGTACGCATCCGCGTCCCGACCGGCCCGGGCAAGGCCTGGCAGCTCACGCAGGCGGTCGTGGCACGTCTCCGTTCCGAGCCCGTCCCCGCGTGAGGGGCCTGATCGCGGTCGTCCTCTTGGCGACTACCGCCTGTGCCCAGACGCCGGTCCCCACAGCCTCGACGACGCCTGAGCCGACGCCCATCTCTGAGGAGACGGCCGTGTCGATCGCTCGAGCCCAGCCATCCCCGAGGACGGCACCGGATGATGAGGTTCTGGTGGCTCGTCGCACGACCTTCGGGGAACTCGGGCCGATCGCAGGCGCGCCGTCGATGGAACCGACGCGCTGTGTCTGGGTCATCAACCTGGGATACGACCCAGGACCACTGATGGGCCACGGCAGCACGTTCTATATCGACTGTCTGACCGGCGAGGTCCTCCACAGCTATGGCTGGGTCTCATAGGTGATGCGCGACTGGATGCTGTACGCGGCCATCGTCGCGGTGGCGTTCGTCGCTGGCGCTGTTGTCTTTGGAGCGGTCGCAGAGCTGCTCAACACATGCGGGACCGCCGCCTGTCGGCCCATCGAGCTGTACGTCGTGCCGAACTTCGGTGCAGGTCTCGCGACGGCCGCTGTCGTGGGTATCGTCCTCCTGGTGGCGGGCCTCAGACATCGATCCTCTCGATGACGACGACCGTCCGGCCTGCCGGGGCCGACGATCGCGGTCGCGTGTTGGCGTTCCTCGACGAGCGCGGGATGCGGTATGCGGCGCGGCTCGGGGAGTTGCACCATGCGGGCGGCGACCAAGCGCTGCTCGCCGAGGACGACCGAGGCGAGCTGGTCGGCCTCTTGACCCATGCGATCGATGGCGCCGACTGCGAGATCTCGTCGCTCTACGCGGCAGCGCAGTGGGGTGGGATCGGCACCGCCCTGGTCGAGGCCGCCGTCGACCTCGCGCGGGAGGCTGGCTGCCGGCGGCTCTGGCTCGTGACGACCAACGACAACGTCGATGCGCTGCGGTTCTATCAGCGACGCGGGTTCCGCCTTGCGGAGCTCCACGCCGGCGCTGTGGATCGGTCGCGGGCGACGCTGAAGCCTTCGATCCCGGAGACCGGCGAGTACGACATACCGCTCCGCGACGAGCTCGTGCTGGAGCGTTCCGTCTGAGCCGTCAACCCTGATCGGCCGGGTGGCCTGACCTT
>DATBMM010000005.1:0-2855 GCA_036554825.1 Candidatus Limnocylindrales bacterium | reverse complement strand
GGGCTCTACGTCGCGGCCGATGAGAGCCGCAAGCGCGAGCTGCGCCAGCGGTATGGCTGGCGACCGCTCGACGATGCGAGCGCCGAGGCCAGGGCGTGAGCTCCACCGCCCCGGAGGCCATGGTCAGTCCGGTCACGGCACGGGCGGTCGCGTTCGTGGCCGAGCACAAGGCGGCGGCCGAAGCCCTCGGCGATGGCCTCGCCGAGCACCTCCACGATCCCGACTCGTTCGCGGCCGCCCTGCGTGCCGGCCTCGAGGAGCTGGCGGACCCCGAATACCTCGAGGGACAGCACTCGATCGCGCCCGGCCTCGGCCCCACGCTCGGCGTGCGCTCGCCCCTGCTGGACGCGGTCGTCCGCGGCTTCCGCCAGCAGACCCGCCGAGACCGGCCGGCCCCGCTCCTGTTCCTCGCCGATCGCCTCTTCCGTGAGGAGCCGCTCGAGGCGCGCTGGTTCGCGTTCGCGCTGCTCGAGCGGACGCTCGAGGCCGATCCGGAGCGGACGTGGCAACTCCTGCGTCGCGGCGCGCGTGAAGCGGCCGACTGGATCACCGTCGACGATCTGGCCCACCCGTACGGCGTCGGGATCGCAGCCGAGCCGTATCGCTGGGCCGAGCTCGAGCAGCTGGTGTACTCACCGTCACGCTGGGAGCGTCGCCTCGTCGCGTCGACCATCGCGACCATGACCCACGGTACCCGGCGGGCGGCTCGGGGCCCCGAGGTCGTGGAGCGCGCCCTGCCCCTTCTCGCACAACTCATCGGCGACGCCGAGCCGGACGTCCAGAAGGCGCTCTCCTGGGCGTATCGGTCCCTCGCCCAGATCGACCCGGAACGGACGACCGCCGCGCTCCGGGCCGAGACCGAGCGCGCCGTGGCGACCGACGACGGCCACCGTGCATGGGTCATCCGCGACAGCCTGTCCAAGCTCGAGCCCGCCGATGCCGACGACCTCCGTGCGCGGCTCGCCGGCATCCGCCGCCGGCCGGGGGCCCCGCCGACCTCCGCTGCCGCGGAGCTGGCCGCCCGGTTCGGCGGCCTGCCCGACCCATCCCACCATCCCGAACCACCGCTGGCCTGAAGGGGAGTAGCCGACCGTGACCGACGACCTGGGCGCCATCCGCGCGATCCGTATCGAGGACGAGATGCGCGACTCGTACCTCGACTACGCGATGAGCGTGATCGTCGCGCGCGCGTTGCCGGATGTCCGCGACGGCCTCAAGCCGGTCCACCGCCGGATCCTCTACACGATGGGCGAGATGGGGCTCTCGTCCACCAGCTCGTACCGCAAGTGCGCGGCGATCGTCGGCGAGGTGATGGGCAAGTACCACCCCCACGGCGACGTGGCGCTGTACGACGCGCTCGTCCGGCTCGCCCAGGACTTCTCGATGCGCTACCCGCTCGTCGACGGCCAGGGCAACTTCGGCAGCGTCGACGGTGATGGCGCGGCCGCGATGCGCTACACGGAGGCGCGGCTGACCGCGATCGCCTCCGAGATGCTCGCCGACATCGACAAGGAGACGGTCGATTTCGTCGACAACTACGACGGCACGCAGAAGCAGCCTTCGGTGCTGCCGGCCAAGCTGCCGAACCTGCTGGTCAACGGGTCGTCGGGGATCGCCGTCGGGATGGCGACGAACATCCCGCCGCATCACCTGGGCGAGGTGTGCGACGCGACGATCGCGCTCATCGACGATCCCGAGCTCACGTCGGATGACCTCTGCAAGTTCGTGCTCGGCCCCGATTTCCCGACGGGTGGGACGATCTTCCGCTTCGAGAAGCAGCGCAACGTCCTGACCGGCGAGTGGGAGACCGTCGACGCCATCCGCCAGATGTACGCGCACGGTCGCGGCCGCGTCGTGATGCGCGCCCAGGTCGCGTTCGAGGAGGTCCGTGGCGATCGCACGGCGATCATCGTCACAGAGCTGCCGTACCAGGTGAACAAGGCGGCCCTGCTCGAGAAGATCGCCGACCTGGTCAAGGACAAGAAGATCGACGGCATCTCCGATCTGCGCGACGAGTCAGACCGCGACGGGATGCGCATCTACATCGAGATCAAGCGCGACTCGAACCCGCACAAGGTCCTCAACAACCTGTTCAAGCACACCCCGATGCAGCTGGCGTTCAACATGAACATGCTGGCCCTGGTCGACGGCCAGCCCCAGACGCTCCCGCTCAGGAGCGTGCTCGAGCACTACGTCACCCACCGCCAGGAGATCGTCCGGCGACGCACGGAGTTCGACCTCGGCAAGGCGCGGGCGCGGGCGCACATCCTCGAGGGGCTCAAGATCGCGCTCGATCATCTCGACGCGGTCATCAAGACCATCCGCGAGTCCGCCGACGTTGACACCGCGCGCGACAACCTGATGTCGCGGTTCGACCTGTCGGAGCTCCAGGCGCAGGCCATCCTCGACATGCGCCTCGCCCGCCTGGCCGCTCTCGAGCGCAAGAAGATCGAGGACGAATACCTCGAGGTCATCCAGCTCATCGCCGAGCTCGAGGACATCCTCGCCAATCCGGCCCGGGTCCTCCAGATCATCAAGGACGAGCTCACCGACATCAAGCGGAAGTACGCGGGCGAGCGGCGGACGCGCGTCGCCGACGACGCGAGCCGCGAGATGACCGACGAGGACCTCATCGCCGACGAGGACGTCGTCGTCACCATCTCCGGTCGCGGCTACATCAAGCGCCAGCCCGTGGCGACGTATCGCCGCCAGCATCGTGGCGGCAAGGGGATCATCGGCCACGTCACGCGCGAGGAGGACGCGGTCGAGCACCTGCTCGTCGCGAACACGCACGACTGGGCGCTGTTCTTCACCAACCGCGGCCGCGTGTTCAGCGCCAAGGTCCATGCCATCCC
>DATBMM010000056.1:0-5641 GCA_036554825.1 Candidatus Limnocylindrales bacterium | reverse complement strand
CCCGACGGCTATCTGCCGACGGACCCGGTCGAGCTCGGCGAGTTCCTCGATCAGTACGACATGAGCATCGTCGGCGGGTTCGTCCCTGCCCTCCTCTATCGAGAGGACCGGATCGACGGCGTGCTCGAGTACGTGACCCGGGCGTCGCGCCAGCTGGCCTCGACGGGCTCGAAGGTGCTCGTCCTGGGCCCGTCCTCGCACTACGACGGATACGACACGTCGGTCGACATGTCGGAGGAGGAATGGGCCACGTTCCTCGCGAATCTGGGGCGGCTCGACGCCGTCGTGACCGACTCGGGTTTGCAGACGGCGCTGCATCCCCATTGGGGGATGGCGATCGAATCGGCCGCCCACATCGACCGGCTGCTCGACACCTCCTCGGTCGGGCTGTGCCTGGACACCGGCCATGCCTACCTGGGCGGAGCAGATCCGGCGGCGATCGCCCGATCCGCTCCGGATCGCGTGCTGCATGTCCACCTCAAGGACGTCGACGAGGCGAAGGCCGAGAAGGTGAAGAGCGGCGACGTGCCGTTCCGCGATGCGGTCATCGACGGGCTGTTCGTCCCGCTCGGCAAGGGCGCGGTCGATATCGCCGGCACCGTCGCTGCCCTCGAGGACGCCGGGTTCCGAGGCTGGTACGTGCTCGAACAGGACGTGTCGCTGACGGCAGAGCCGCCCGAGGGCGAGGGTCCCAAGGCCGACGCCGTCGACAGCGTCGCGTACCTCCGCGACCTGGTGGGCGGTCGAGCGTGACGGTCATGCCCGAGGCCGAGGCGGTCGCGACCTGCGTCCTGCCCGCTCGGGCACAGCTCGGCGAGTGCCCGCTGTGGAGCGCCGAGGAAGCTCGCCTCTATTGGGTCGATATCGACGGGCGGGCCGTCCACCGCTTCGACCCGGCGACCGGGATCGACGAGTCGGTCGACGTCCCGGGACGACCCGGCTCGCTCGCCCTCACGGCCACGGCCGGCGAGCTGCTCGTCGCGATGGAGGGCCGCCTCGGCTTCCTCTCGTTCGACGAAACAGCCTGGCGCGACTGGGTCGAGCTCGAACCGGACGGCAACGGCAACCGGCTCAACGACGGGCGGTGCGATCCGGCCGGCCGCTTCTGGGTCGGCTCGATGTTCGATCCGGCCGCCACCAAACGGGCGACCGGCTCGCTCTACCGGGTCGAGCCGGACGGGACCACGTCGGTGATCCGGACCGAGATCGGCGTCCCGAACGCGACGGCCTTCTCGCCGGACGGGCGGACGATGTATTTCGCCGACACGCACCGCGACGTCATCTGGGCATATGCCTACGACGTCGACACGGGTGAGGCGACCGACGAGCGGGTCTTCCTCGACTTCACCGACCTGCCCGGGCACCCGGACGGCGCCTGCGTCGACGAGGACGGCGGCTTCTGGGTCGCCTGCGTCTTCGGGTCCGCGGTGATGCGGGTCACACCCGACGGCCGGATCGATCAACGAATCACCCTGCCGGTGCTCAAGCCGACGATGCCAGCGTTCGGCGGCACGTCGATGTCCACGCTGTTCGTCACCTCGATCGGCGGTGGCGGGTCCCATGCGGTCGACCCGTCGCAGCCCGAGGCGGGCGGAATCTTCGCCCTGGAGACGCGCTACCGCGGCCTTCCCGAAACGCCCTTCAGCGGACCGCCGGCATGACCGGCACGCCCCTGCCGCCCGTGTGGTTCGAGCGACCGGTGCTGCCGTCGCTCGCGGCGTCGGTCGTCATGTCGTGCACGGTCCTCGGCCCAGGCACCGTCGATGACCGCTACGCCGGCATCGAGGACGCGATGGGGGCGGTCGTCGGTGCCTCCCCCTTCGACGGGTCGGTGATGGATCGGGCACCGGGCCTGCGGGTCATCGCGCGGACCGGCATCGGCTACGACACGGTCGACGTCGCGGCAGCCACGAAGCGCGGGATCGCGGTCTGCAACACGCCCGACGGCCCCACGATCTCGACCGCCGAACACGCCGTCACGTTGATGCTGATGGTCGCCAAACGCGTGAAGGCGGCCGAGGCCTCCCTGACGACCGGCACGACGGCCGGCTACTACGCGCGCCATGAGGGTATCGAGCTCGCGGGCAAGGTCCTCGGACTGATCGGGTGTGGCCGGATCGCGCGTCGCGTCGGGGCGATGGCGACCGGCATCGGGATGCGCGTCGTGGCCTTCGATCCCTACCTCGAGGCGATGCCCGACGGCATCGATCGGGCCGAGGCGCTCGACGACGTGCTCGCGATCGCCGACGTCGTGTCCGTTCACGTGCCGCTCACCGACGCCTCACGCGGCATGTTCGACGCGACGCGGTTCGCACAGATGAAGCCCGGGGCCGTCTTCATCAACACGGCGCGCGGTGGGCTCGTCGACCACGAGGCGCTGCTCGACGCGCTCGATCACGGCAGTCTCACCGGCGCCGGGCTCGACGTGACCGAGCCCGAGCCGCTGCCCGCGGATCATCCGCTCCTGGGGCGCGACGACGTCGTGGTCACGCCGCACATCGCCTCGGCCACCACCGACGGCAAGGTGCGCGTCCTCGAGGCGGCCATCGACCAGGCACTGACCGTCATCCGCGGGGAGCGCCCCGCCTACCTCGTCAATCCGGAGGTCTGGGATCGGGTCGCGGCGGCGACCGCAGCAGGAGGGCATAGGTGACCGACATCGGCATCGGGATCATCGGCTTCGGGTGGATGGGCCAGGCCCACTCACGGGCCTACCGCGACATCCCGGTGTACTACCCGGAGAGCGGCATCCGCCCGCGGCTCGTGGCCGTCGCCGACAACGTCCCGGAGCGCGTCGAGCTCGCGAAGACGAACTTCGGCTTCGAGAGTGGGACCGCCGACTGGCAAGAGCTGATGGCGCGTGACGATATCGACGTCATCGACATCACCGCGCCGAATGCCCTCCACCAGGAGCTTGCCGAGGCTGCGGCCGCCGCCGGCAAGCACATCGCGTGCGAGAAGCCCGTGGGCATCTCCCCGGAGGCGACTGCCGCCATCGAGGCTGCCGCCCGACGTGCCGGCGTCATCACCAGCTGTGGCTACAACTACCGCTGGGCGCCGCTCGTGCAGTACACCCACAAGCTCATCTCTGAGGGACGGCTCGGCGACCTCACCCACTACCGCGGGCGGTTCTTCTCGATGTACGGCCGCGACCGGCTCGGCCTGCTGTCATGGCGCTTCCTGCAGGAAGAGGCCGGGTACGGGGTCCTGAGCGACATCATGTCGCACACCATCGACATGGCCCAGTACCTGTGCGGGCCGATCAGGCGCGTCGTCGCGACGAAGGAGACGTTCGTCAGGGAGCGGCCGCTGCCGACGCCCGGAACGGGCACGCACTACGACCGGGGCAAGCCGGGCGACCCCACGGGCGCCGTCACGAACGAGGACTACGTCGGTGCGCTCGTGGAGTTCGAGAGCGGCGTGCGCGGCACGCTCGAGGCCGATCGCTCGATGTTCGGACCGCAGAGCTCGATGGCCTTCGAGCTCAACGGGTCGAAGGGCGCGGCCTCCTGGGACCACGAGAAGCTCAATCAGTTGCGCCTGTACCTCGCTGAAGAGCAGCCGACCGACGGGTACATCGAGGTCCTCGCCGGCGATGCCTTCCCGAACCAGGCGAACATCGTTCCGGGCGGCGGGAACTCGATCGGGTTCGAGGACATGAAGCTCATCGAGGCGCTGGAGTTCCTCCGCTCGGTGGCCGCCGGCCGCGAGCACCATCCGACCTTCGGGGATGCCCTCGCCAACGCGTCGGTCGCCGCGGCGATGGTCCGGTCGTGGTCATCGGAGCGCTGGGAGGACGTGACCTCCCTCCGCGTCGACTGAGGGCGGTCGGATGCTCGAGAACCTGACCAAGGCCAAGCTCGACGCCGGAGACGCGGTCTTCGGCTGCTTCGTCCGCACGCCCGAAGCTCAGCTCATCGAATACGTCGGGATGCTGGGCTGGGACTTCCTCGTGTTCGACGCGGAACATGGGCCGCTCCAGCCGCGCGAGGTCGAGGACCTGTGTCGGGCCATCGAGCCGCGCGGGACGACGCCCCTCGTCCGCGTCACGACCAACGACGCACCGACGATCCTGCGCTTCCTGGACACCGGCGCGCACGGCGTCCACGTCCCGTGGGTGAACAGCGCCGCCGACGCCGAGCGTGCGGTCCGTGCCGTGAAATACACGCCCCGTGGCATCCGGGGGCTGGCCGGCAGCCGCGCGTCGGAATGGGGGCTGCGGGAGCCGATCGGCGAGTACGTCCAGCGGGCGAACCGCGAGACCCTCGTCGTCATCCAGGTCGAGACGCAGGAGGCCGTCGATGCGATCGACGACTACCTGGCGGTCGACGGCATCGACGTGCTGTTCCTCGGCCCGACCGACCTGTCCCAGTCGCTCGGTCATCCGGGTGATCTCAAGCACCCCGACGTGCTGGCGGCGATGGAGCGCGTGGCCGACGCGGTCGTCGGGTCCGGCAAGACCCTCGGCATCTACGCTGGCAGCGTCGACATGACCAAGGAGTGGCTCGATCGCGGGGCACGCTACTTCACCACGTCGCTGGAGCCGTTCCTTCGCGACGGGATGCGCGCCCACCTCCGAGACGTGCGAGGCTGACGCCATGGACACGATCCGACTGACGACCGCCCAGGCCATCGTCCGCTGGCTGCTGGCGCAGCGGACGACGCTCGATGGGCAGGACGTGCCGATCTTCGCCGGCGTGTTCGGGATCTTCGGCCATGGCAATGTCACGTCGCTCGCCGAGGCGCTCGAGCCGGTCCAGGACCAGCTGCCGACGTGGCGTGGCCAGAACGAGCAGTCGATGGCGCTCGCCGCCGTGGCGTACGCCAAGGCGATGCGCGGCCGGCGGATCATGATCGCGACCTCGTCTGTCGGGCCCGGGTCGACGAACATGGTCACGGCCGCGGCCGTGGCGCACGCAAACCGGCTGCCCGTGCTGCTGCTGTCGGGCGACACGTTCCAGCACCGCATCGTCGACCCGGTGCTCCAGCAAGTCGAGCACTTCGGCGACCCGACCATCACCGTGGCCGATGCGTTCAAGGCCGTCAGCCGCTACTGGGACCGCATCACCAAGCCCGAGCAGGTGATCAAGTCGCTCCCGCAGGCGCTCGCGACGATGCTCGATCCGGCCACGAGGGGTCCGGCGTTCTTCGCGCTGCCTCAGGACGTGCAGGCGGAGGCGTACGACTACCCATTGCGGTTCTTCGAGCCGCGCGTCCACTACATCCGCCGGCCAGGTCCCGATCCACGTGACGTGCGCAAGGCAGCCGACGTCATCGCGCGCGCGAAGCGACCGATGCTCATCGCGGGTGGCGGCGTCCACTATTCCGGTGCGGCCGACACGGTCCGGTCGTTCGCCGAGCGCCATGCGATCCCGGTCGTGGAGACGGTCGCCGGGAAAGCGACCCTCACCCACGACCACCCGAACTACGCAGGCCCGATCGGCGTGACCGGGTCACGTGCAGCAAACGCGGTGGCGGAGGAGGCCGACGTGGTCATCGCGGTCGGGACGCGGCTGCAGGACTTCACGACCGGCTCCTGGTCGGTGTTCCGGGATCCCGATGTCCGGTTCGTCGCCATCAATACCGCCTCGTGGGACGCCCACAAGCAGGGCGCGCTAGCCGTGATCGGCGATGCCCAGGT
>DATBMM010000322.1:0-5164 GCA_036554825.1 Candidatus Limnocylindrales bacterium | reverse complement strand
GTCTCGTGTGAGGCGGCCCGTGAGGAAGACCTTGTTCATGGTCTGATCTCCTTCCCGGTCGGCCGGATGCTCCGGTACCGACCCTGCGTCTCCGGCGGGTGTAGCCGGACGCTAGCAAGGAGGCCTGCACGCGCAGTTATCTCCGGCTTGCCTGCCGCTTCGCGACTAGGCGGGTCTAGCCGGCGGCTGAGTCGGTCCGGCGGCCGCGGCTGGCTGGCACATCCCTCGTCGTCGGGAGCCCCGGCACCATCCGGACCCCCGCATCGCGGGTCGGGGCAAGCCCCAGCGACCCATCGGGAGCCATCGTGAGCGACTCGCCCACGGCCCCATCGCCGCTCCCCTCGGCGCGGCGCCGCTTGCGCACGGGCCGCGACGCGGCCGGGTCGGGTAGGACCAGCGCCGGTGCGGCGCGATGCGACGAGTCGGCGGCCGACAACGCGAGGACGGTGGCATCGGGCTCCGGGGCCTGGTCGGCGTACAGGTCACAGAACAGCTCGACGAGCTCCGGGTCGAACTGGGTCCCGCTGTGACGGCGCAGCTCGGCGATGGCCTGCTCGTGGGTGATGGCCCGCTTGTACGGCCGATCGTTGATCATCGCGTCGTAGGCGTCGGCGATGGCCACGATCCGTGCGCCGAGCGGAATCTCGTTCGCCCGCAGGCCGAACGGGTAGCCGTGACCGGCGTACCGCTCGTGGTGGTGGAGGATGATCGGCACCGCATCCTTGAGCGCGGCAGCCTGCTCGAGGATGACCTGCCCGATGCGCGGATGCTGGACGACGGTCCGCCACTCCGACGACGTCAGCGCCGACGGCTTCTCGAGGATCTCCTCGGGCACCGCGACCTTGCCGACGTCATGGAGCAGCGCCGCGACGCGCAGACGATCGATATCGGCGTCCGACAGCTGGAGCTGGCGGCCCAGCGTCACCACGATCGAGGCGATCAGCGCCGATGGCTGGCCACGGTAGTGGGGGAGCGGTGAGAGCACCGAGGTGAGTGCCGCGGTGGCCGCCTCACGCGCGCGCTGGCCGATCTCGACCGCGCGGGCGCGACCGGCCGCGGAGATGGGAGCCCGCGGCACGCGAGCGTCGTCGTCGGGCTCGGCGAACACGTAGGTCTGATTGCGGCCGAGCGACTTGGCCGAGTACATCGCGGCGTCGGCGTCGCGGACCAGGTTGTCCATGCGCAGCTTGTTGCCGGCGCCGCCCGCGATGCCGATCGAGATCGTCACGCTGAGTTCGGGGCCGCCCTCGATGGTGAAGCGCTGGCGCTGCACGAGCGTCCGGAGCTTCTCGGTGAGGACCGCGCCCTCCTCGACGTCCGTCTCGGTCAGGATCAGCATGAATTCCTCGCCACCGTACCGGCCGATCATGTCCGACGCCCGAAGGCTCTCGGAGATGGTCTGCGCGACCCCGCGCAGGACCACGTCGCCGACCGCATGACCGTACGTGTCGTTCACGGCCTTGAAGTGATCGATGTCGACGAAGGCGACCGAGAGCGGCCGGCCGTAGCGGGTCGCCCGCTCGACCTCGGCGAAGAGTGCCGCCAGCAGTGACTGCCGGTTCGCGACACCAGTGAGGCGGTCGTAGGTCGCCCGGTCGTGGGTGTCGACGAGGGCGGTCGCGATGTCGTTGATGGCTCGCGCCAGGCGTTGCTCGTGCCCGCCGCCCCGGGGCGGCACGTAGCCCGTGTAGTCGCCCGATGCGATCCGCTCGGCGGCCTTGACGAGATGATCGAGGCGGTAGGTCAGGTGGGCCCGGACCAGCATCGTGGTCAGGAGGACGCCGACGACCGCGGCCACCAGCGCCGTGACGAGCGGACGGATCGGCTCACCCACCCACGGGGCAAGCGAATCGGGGACGAACATGAGCAGGATCCCGATGCCGACGGCAGCCGCGAGCGCGAGGATCCCGAACAGACGGGCCACGCGACAAGGCTATGGCCACACGAGACCCGGCCATACCGTACCTGTGGTACCCCTCCGGAACGGCGGTGGTACCGATGGCCGCCAGAAGCCGCGCCCGGCGACTCCGCGACGATGGCCCGCTGCTATACTCCGCCCGTCCTCGACCCGAGCGAGGGCCGGCCCGCGAACCAGGAGGTCCACGATCGCGCGACAAGGGCGCATCGGCCGTCCCGTGAGGCGGTCGGGCGACCGCCGGAACGCGTTCCACCGCACCGCCGGTGGGGCCACGCGGGAGACGTCTATCCGGGTCCCGGACCAGCAGGTCGGGGCCCTTTTCATTGGCCGCGCGACGATCCGCGCCGCCGCTCCGACGGGGAACCGCTGATGCCCGCCACCGTCATCGTCGGGCTGCAATGGGGCGACGAGGGCAAGGGCAAGACCACCGACTTCCTCGCCGAGCAGACGTCGATGGTCGTCCGCTACCAGGGCGGCGACAACGCCGGTCACACCGTCGTCCGCGGCGACGAGGTCTTCAAGCTGCGCCTGACGCCGTCGGGCGTGCTCTATCCCCACATGACCTCGGTCATCGGCAACGGCGTGGTCGTCAACCCGCTGACCCTCATCGACGAGCTCGACATGCTCACCGAGCGCGGCATCGACGTCAGTCGCGTGCGGGTCAGCCGCAGCGCGCACGTGATCATGCCGTACCACGTCGCGCTGGACCGGGCGAACGAGGCGCGGCTGGCCGGCGCCGCCGTCGGTCCGACGGGGCGGGGGATCGGGCCGACGTACGCCGACCGAGCCTGGCGCCTGGGCCTGCGCATGGAGGACCTGCTCGATCGGGATGTCCTGCGTGAGCGTCTGACTCGCCTGCTGCCCGACAAGAACCTGCTCCTGGCGTCGATGGACGCGGGCGCCTTCGAGCTCGACGCGCTCGTCGACCAGGCGCTCGGCTGGGGTCGACGCCTGCGTGACCATCTCGACGACACGACCTGGCTCGTCCAGAGCGCACTCGCCCGCGGCGAGCACGTGCTGCTGGAGGGCGCGCAGGGCACGCTGCTCGACCTCGACCACGGCAGCTACCCGTTCGTCACGTCGTCGAACCCGGTCGCCGGCGGCGCCTGCACGGGCGGTGGCATCGGTCCGCTCCAGGTCGACGAGGTCATCGGCGTCATGAAGGCGTACTCGACGAGGGTCGGGTCCGGCCCATATCCGACGGAGCTGCTCGATGGCATCGGCCGCGGCATCGCCGAGCGCGGCAACGAGTACGGGACCGTGACGGGCCGTCCCCGGCGCGTCGGCTGGTTCGACGCCGTCCCACTGCGCTATGCGGTCGCCGTCAACAGCGTCAGCTCGATCATGCTCAACAAGCTGGACATCCTGTCCGGCATCGATCCGCTGCGGATCTGCGTCGGTTACGAGATCGACGGTCGACGGATCGATAGCTGGCCGTCGAGCGGAGCCGCGCTCGCGCGTGCCACGCCGATCTACGACGAGTACGCGGGCTGGTCGGAGCCGCTCAACGGCGTGCGCTCGCTGAGCGACCTCCCCGAGAACGCGCGCCGCTACGTGGCCGCGCTCGAGGGTCACGCCGAGGTCCCGATCGTGCTCCTGTCGGTCGGCCCGGAACGCACCCAGACGATCCAGCGGGCCTGGCGGTCGACGCGCCAGCGCCAGGTGGTGCCGGCTTGAGCCCGGCCGGTCTCGTCATGCCGACCCGCGTCCTCGTCGTGGGCAGCGGCGGTCGCGAGCACGCGCTCGCCTGGAAGCTGAGCGTCGAGCCGGGCGTGAACGAGGTGACGGTCGCGCCTGGGTCCTACGCCATCGGTGCGGAGCCGCGGGTCCGCGTGCTCAAGGACGTCGACCCGCTCGATCCGGCGAGCGTGGTGTTCGTCGCCAAGGCGATCGCCGCCGAACTCGTGGTGGTCGGTCCGGAGGCGCCCCTCGCCGCCGGTCTCGTCGACGCCCTCCAGGAAGCGGGTATCGCGGCGTTCGGTCCGACGGCTGCCGCCGCCCGCATCGAGACGAGCAAGGCGTTCTGCCACGACGTCGCGGTCGCGGCCGGCGTCCCGATGGCCCGGGCGGCGGCGTTCCAGCAGGGCGATCGCGCCGGCGCCATCGCGTTCGCCCGGCAGCTCGCCGCGGACGGCCGCGGCATCGTCGTCAAGGCCGACGGGCTCGCCGCCGGCAAGGGGGTCACGGTCTGCGCCACCCTCGAGGAGGGCGAGGCCGCCATCGCCGCCCGCACCGCGCGTGGGGCGATCGTCGTCGAGCAGCGTCTCGAGGGCCGTGAGGCGAGCCTCATCGCGATCTGCGACGGCAAGGACGCCCTGGCGCTCCCGATGGCGCGCGACCACAAGCGGCTGGGCGACCTCGACACCGGCCCGAACACGGGTGGGATGGGCGCCTACAGCCCGCTCGAGGACGTCGATGAGGACCGGATCGACGAGCTCCTCGACCGGTTCCACCGGCCGATCCTGGCGGAGCTCGCCAAGCGCGGGACCCCGTTCCGTGGCGCCCTCTATGCGGGCCTCATGCTGACTGCCGACGGCCCGGTGCTCCTGGAGTGCAACGCGCGGTTCGGCGACCCGGAGACGCAGGTGATCCTGCCGCGGCTCGGCGCCCCGCTCGGCCCGCTCCTGCTGGCCGCCGCCAAGGGCCGCCTCAAGCCGGCGATCAAGGCGCTCGGCGTGGTGGACCACCGGGTGCCGACGATGCCCGGCTCGAGCGTCGGTATCGTGCTCGCGGCCGCCGGCTATCCCGATGACCCGAGGAGTGGCGACCCGATCGATGGCCTGCACGGAGCGCGGGCCACGGGCGCGCTGATCTTCCATGCCGGGACCGCCCGGGACCCGGATGGCGGCTTCAGCACGGCGGGTGGCCGGGTCCTGACGGTCGTCGGCGGCGGGGCGACTCTCGCCGAGGCGCGCCAGCAGGCCGAGGACGGCGCGGAGCGGATCTCCTTCGACGGCCTCCAGCGTCGCCACGACATCGGCCTCCACGCGATCCTGAGCGCGGCGGCGCTCGGGGGCGCGACCGTCGGGAGCGCGAGGTGATCCGCCGCTACACCTTGCCCGAGATGGCCGCGATCTGGTCGGAGCCGTCCCGGTTCGAGCACATGCTCCGCGTCGAATTGGCGGTCGCCCGCGCGCAGGCCGCCCGAGGGGCGATCCCGGAGTCGGCACTCCAGGCGATCGAGAAGCGCGCCACGGTCGACGTCGAGCGCATCGCCGAGATCGAGCGGACGACCGACCACGACAT
>DATBMM010000262.1:0-5207 GCA_036554825.1 Candidatus Limnocylindrales bacterium | reverse complement strand
CTGATCGAGCGCGACGAGCTGATCGGCCACGAGTTGGAGGAGGTCTTCGCCGAGGTCGAGTCGACGCATCCCGGGCTCAAGGACAGTTTCGAGCGCAAGATCATCCCGTTCCGCGACTTCGCGCCGCCGGAGCGCCCGATCGTCGAGAGCTGGGCGCCGCCCGCGGCGGCCTCCCAGGACGCGGCGGCGTCCGGCGCGCCGGCAGCGTCTGAAGCGCCGGCGGCATCCGACGGGCCGGCGTCTTACGCGGCGGCGTCTCAAGCGCCCGCGTCCGGACCCTCCGCGCTGGACCTCGCCGGCGCGGCTGGCTGGTTGCCGCCTCGGGCCGGCTCGTCGCGTGATCGGAACCGAGCCTCGGACGGTCCGGGCATGCCGACGGACGTGATCCCGCCCTGGGCGACGCCCCGCCACTGAACCGGGCCCCCTGCCCGCCGCCCACGGGCATTCGTTTCGTCCCACGAACGAACCGACCGAGGAGCCGGGGCTAGCCGGTCTGCTCGTTCGTCCGGCGAACGAAGCGACCGTTGAACGCGGCCCGCACCAGGCCCGTCGGTCCGTTCATCAGAGGTCCCGCCGGCTGAGCGAGACCGAGGTCAGCGCGAGCACCAGCACGACCCACGCCGCCGACCAGACCAGGAACTCGGTCGGCGGCGGCGTGGCCGCGTAGAACGGATGAGCGGATGCCGCCGGGCCGCCGAACCCCTCCAGCCCAGCGATGACGATCGGCGGCTCGAGCGCGAACACCGTCCCGCGCCACAACCCATCGCTCGGCAGCAGCCAGCGCGACGCCTCGGCGACGGTCACGAGCGGCCCGGCATCGAAGAACCGGCCGACGCCCGCGAACACGCCGGCCATCCACGCCAGCCCGAAGACCACCACGCAGATCGCCCCGCTCGCGATGGCCGGCAGCCTCGTGCTCAGCAGCATCGCGAAGGTCAGCAGCACGACGGCCTGCGCGGCAAGGAAGACGACCGACAGCCACGGCTGGGGCGGCGCGTAGCCCGACACATATCGGACCGCCGCGATCTCGAGCAGCCCCGACAGCGCCGCGTACGTCACCACGATCGTGACCAGCCCCAGCCACCGCCCGACGACGAGGTCGGAGCGCCGGATCGGCCGCGCGAGCATCGCGTGGGCGACGCCCGATTCGAGGTCGGCCGCGATCGACGGCGCGCCCAGGAACGCGGCCGTCATCGCCAGCACGAAGCTGAACATGAAGGCGACCAGGATCAGCACCTGCGAGACGGCGACCTGGATCTCGACCTCGGTCACGTCGCCCTCGAGACGGCCCAGCGCGACGAGCCGTTCGATCCCCCAGGTCGTCAAGGCGACGCTCAGCAGGGTCAACACGAGCAGCACCCACAGGATCCGCCGCCTCGCCGCCTCGGCCAGCGTCAACCTGGCGATGACCCGGATCCCGCTCACGCGACCACTCCGCCGGAGCCGGAGCCGGAGCCGGAGTCGGAGTCGGAGCCGGCGCCCGCGCCCGCGTTGCCGACCAGCCGCATGAACAGGTCCTCGAGGGTCGACCGTGCCGGGTCGACGGCATGCACCCGCCCGCCGGCGCCCACGACCGCGGCGACCACGTCGGGGATCCGTTCGGAGTCGATGCCGGTGATGGTCAACCAGCCGTCCTCGCCGACTGCGAGGCGTCCGAACCGCCGGAGCTCGGCGACGTCGGCCGCCGCGAGGTCGGTGATCCGGAGCCGGACCTGTGGCTCGCCGAGCAGGTCGTCCATGCGACCGCTCGCGAGGACGCGACCGTGGTCGACGATCGCGACCCGGTCGCACACCCGTTCTACCTCGGTCAGCAGGTGGCTGTTCAGGAAGATCGTCGAGCCCGCCTCGGCGGCGCCACGGACGATCGACCGCACGTTCGCCCTTCCGACGGGGTCGAGCGCCGACGTGGGCTCGTCGAGGATCACCAGGCGCGGAGCGCCCAGGAGCGCGACCGCCAGGCCGAGCCGCTGCTGCATCCCCTTCGAGAAGTCGCCGACCGCGTCGCCTGCCCGGTCCGCGAGCCCGACGGTGTCGAGGGCCGCGATGGGATCGTGCGCGGCGCCGCCGCCCGCCCGACCACGGTCGCCGCCGTGGACCGATCGGAGTCGGGCGTGGAGTTCGACCACCTCCCGGGCATTCAGCCATGGCTGGTACCGGAAGAGCTCGGGCAGGTAGCCGATCTCGTGTCGCGCGGCCCGGTCACCGAGCGGGGCGCCCAGCACGGTCCCGCTGCCACCGGTGGCTCGCGCCAGCCCGAGGAGCAGCTTGACTGCGGTGGTCTTGCCCGCGCCGTTGGGGCCGAGGAAGCCGAAGATCTCGCCCGGTTCGACGCGCAGGGTCAGGTCGACGAGGGCGTCGGTATGGCCGTACCGCTTGGCCAGGCCGTCGGTATCGATGACGGGATCGGCCACCTCGGTCGTCAGGTGGACTGCGTCGCTGACGGTGCGGCCTCGAAGGTGATCTCGGCGTCGAAGGCGGGCTGGTCGATGTACGGCGGTTCGTAGCTCTCGCTGTACCCGCTGCTGATGGCGTCCGACCAGCGAAGGCCCGTGCAGCTGGCGGTCCCGTCGAGCCCGGTCGCATCGGCCTTGGTGATGGTGAACCGGCATCGTCCCGGATCGGTCGCCGTCCAGTGCTCACCGTCGACGACGCGGTCGAGCGTCATATAGGTCGTGCTCGCGAACGTGCTCTGACCGGCGGTCGCACCGATGAGCCGCAGGTACCAGCCGTCGTCGTTGCGGAAGGTGGCACCGACCCCGAACTCGGGGACGATCGTGCCCCCTTCGGTGAGCGTCGTGAGAGCGATGGCCGGTCCCTTGTCGATGGCGATGGTCGCCTTGCCGGTCCCGTACTTGACCGACGGCCCGGGCGATCCCTCCGGGAACGGGCCCGGGTAGCCCAGGCCGTAGAGCAGCGAGCACCCGCCGACCACGACCGCCGAGGCGGCTGCCAGGACACCCGAACGGACGCGACCCCGGAACCCGTTCACCGCAACCCCCCTCCTTGTGGCTACAGCCCGCTGTACGCGTGCAGGCCGGAGAACCAGAGCGATCCCGAGTAGGTGATGAGGACCATCACGAAGCCGACGACCAGCAGCAGCGCCGCCGGCCGACCGGCCCACGAGCGCTGGTTGCGGGCGTGCAGGTAGACCGCGTACGTCAGCCACGTGACGAGGGCCGCCGTTTCCTTCGGATCCCAGCCCCAGTAGCGCGACCAGGCGATCGAGGCCCACCACGACCCGAGGATGATCATCGTCGCGAAGATCGGAAAGCCGATGATCACCGCCCGGTAGGCGACCTCATCGAGGACCTTGTGGGATGGCAACCACGCGAACCGATCGCGCTGGCCCTGGATGAGGTAGGCGACGCCGGCGGCGAATGATGTCGCGAAGATGCCGTACGAGAGCACGGCCATCCCCACGTGGATCGTCAGGAGCGGCGGGTTCTGGAGCGCCGGCACGAGCTGCGAGATCTCACGCGGCAGCGACGAGGCGTAGAGGAGCAACGCGAGCGCGACGCCGAGCGGCAGGAAGCCGATCGACCGGATCGCGTAGCGCCGGCACAGCAGCTCGTAGCCCGCGACCATCGACGTCGAGAACGCGACCGTGAACTCGAACATGTTCCCCCACGGACCGCGACCGACCACGATCCCGCGCAGCAGCAGCGACGTGCCAAGCACGCCGATGGCGATCAGCGTCAACCACGTTGCGACCCGGGAGAGCGGGCTCGGCGAGGCGGCGACACTCGGCGTCCTCGATGCGGGGGCGGTGGTCGACGACACGAACGATCCGGTCGCGACGCCGGCATAGGCGGGTCGCGATGCGGCCGTCATGACGGGGAGCGCGACACGCCGCCCGTTGGCGAGCATCACGGCATGGCCGACGTGCGCCGCGAAGCCGAGCGCGACGAAGACCACACCGATGGGAAAGAGGATCGAGGAGAGTTCGGCCATGGTTGCCTCTGTGGACGCTCGAATGCGGTCGCGGGTTGCGCCGGCCGTCAGGCCAGTGCGGCGCCGCCCGGCTTCGGGCCGCTCGAACGGACGACGGGAACTGGGCGCGTCTTGACCTGGAGCACCAGGCCGCAGTTGGGACACGTGTCGATGGGGGCCGGCCGACCCAGACCACACATCGGGCAGATCACCGACAGCTCCTCACCGCCACGCTCGCAGCGGATCGTGCCCGTCGGGTAGGTGAGCGCGTGCTGGCGGCAGAACGGGAGGCCCGGCGGGAAGATCGGCTGTCCGTCGGCGCCGAGCCGGGCGGCCTGCGGCCCCTCGGCGAGCTTGACGTGGGGTCGCGGCTTGGCCACCTGGTAGACCAGGATCCCGAGCACCGTGAACGTCACCAGCGGGCCGACGATGCCGAGGAACATCATCAGCGGGAGCAGGCCGATCACCGAGCTCCAGTCGGGGATGACGAACATCTCGGTGATATCGAGGATCGTCTCCCACAGCCCGTTCAGCGCGTCGTTCACGACCGCATGCTACCCGACGAGGGTCGGCCCCGACGCGGGTTGCCTCGCTTGGCCGTCGCGCCCCGGCCGGGCGCCCACGGCTGCCGGTCCTCGCGACCCTCGCGACCCTCGCCACCCTCGCTAGCCCCGGGCGCTCGCGGCGTCGTCGGTGGCCGGCGGTTCCCGACGGACGGCGACGCCAGGCGCGGTCGGTCGAGCCGCCTGAGCAGCCAGCCTGTGCCGGCCGTCCGCGCGCCGAGCGCCCGGACGGCGACGCCGAGCTGTCGGTCATCGGTCACCACCAGGAGGGCGTGCGTGCCGGCGGCACCCGACGTCATCCCCGCGTGGTCGACCAGACCGACGATCACCTCGTCGGCAGAGCGCCGTCCGGCGTGGCGGACGGTCAGCCCGGACGCGATCCGCTCCCCGCGGAGGCCCGGTTCGGGGGCGCCGTCGAAGACGAGCTCGATGCCGACCCCCGGCGGGATCGCCGCCCGCAACCGGCCGATCAAGGCCGCGGCCGGCACCGGCCCGCCCTGACGGGCAAGCCCGGGGAGCAGGTTCGAGCCGTCCACGATCACGCGGTGCGTCTCGGCGAGGGGATCCTTGGGCGTCGTCACGACAGGCGAATCGTACGCGCGCCGTGGGCCGCGGCTACGATCGGCCGCGTGAGCCTGCTGCTGCTGGTCGATCTCGACGGCGTCGTGTATCGCGGATCGGAGCCCGTCCCGGGCGTGGCGGCGGTGCTGGCCG
>DATBMM010000258.1:0-7953 GCA_036554825.1 Candidatus Limnocylindrales bacterium | reverse complement strand
AGCACGATCCAGGTCGTCTTCAGCTCGGTGTACTGGTCGTGCGCGTGGACCGACTTGTCGTGACCGCCGAAGCCCGACTGCTTGTAGCCGCCGAACGGCGTGGTCATGTCGCCCTCGGCGTAGGCGTTGACGCCGATCGTCCCGGCCCGGATCTCGCGCGAGACCCGATGCGCGACATTGAGATCGTCCGTGTAGATCGAGGCGGCCAGCCCGTACGCCGTGTCGTTGGCGATCGCGACGGCCTCCTCCTCCGTCTCGAACTCGATGACCGACAGGACCGGCCCGAAGATCTCCTCCCGGGCGATGCGCATGTCGTTGCGGACGCCGTCGAAGATCGTCGGTGGGACGAAATAGCCGCCCGTCTCCTCGAGGATGCGCTGACCGCCGGTCACGAGACGCGCCCCCTCGGAGCGGCCGACCTCGACATAGCCGAGCACGCGCTCCAGGTGCGACTTCGAGATCAGCGCGCCGATCTTGGTCGCCGGGTCGAGCGGGTCGCCGACCGGCCACGCTGCCAGCTCGGCCTGGAGCGCGTCGAGCAGGTCGTCCTTGCGCGAGCGATGGACGATCAGGCGCGACCCGGCGCTGCAGTTCTCGCCCATGTTCCAGAAGATCGCGACGGCGGCGTTGGATGCGACGGTCGCCATGTCCGTCACGTCGCCGAACACGACCTGCGGGCTCTTCCCGCCGAGCTCCAGCAGGACGCGCTTGAGGTTCGACTCCGCCGACCAGCCGAGGAACCGCCGGCCGACCTCGGTGGAGCCCGTGAACGCGACGAGATCGACGTCGGGATGGCGGCCGATCGCCGCACCCACGGTGTCACCGGGACCGGTCACGACGTTCAGCACGCCGTCCGGGATGCCGGCCTCTGCACCCAGCTCGGCGATGCGCAGCAGCGACAGCGACGTCGTCGACGCGGGCTTGATCACCACGCTGTTGCCGGTCGCCAGCGCCGGGCCGAGCTTCCACGCGGCCATCTGGGCCGGGTAGTTCCACGGCACGACCGCCCCGACCACCCCGATCGGCTCGCGGGTGATCGTCGCGACGACCCCGTCGGGCGACGGCGCCACCTGGCCGTAGAGCTTGTCGATCGCCTCGGCGTGCCAGCGGATGCAGGCCGCCGTCTCGGGCATGTCGAGCCCGACGGTGTCGCTGATCGGCTTGCCGGCGTCGATCGTCTCGACGAGCCCCAGCTCGCGGGCGTTGGCGTCGATCGCGTCGGCCCACGCGAGCAGCACGCGCTTGCGGGCGCCCGGGTCCATGCGCGACCAGACCCCGCGGTCGAACGACGCCCGCGCCGCGCTCACGGCCGCATCGACATCGGCGGGGCCACCCTCCGCCACCTCGGTGATCGCCTGTCCGGTGGCCGGGTTCTCCGTCACGAATCGACCGCCGTCCCGGGCCGGTCGGAATCCGCCATCGATGAACAGGTCCGTCCGCAGTCGCAGGTCGGCCAGCTCGGTCGTGGCCTGTTCGCGATCGGGGATGAGTGTGTCGGTCATGGCGGCTCGCCTCGGGTGCTCGGGACGTGACGGTACCGGACCATGGTACGGCCGGACCCGGCCGACCGGACCCGTGTCGCAACCGAATCGCAACGTGGTAGCATCGGTGGCGCGCGACTGTGGAAGCCGACTCCCGCTAGCGTCCCCGGGGTCACCCCGAGACAGCGCCAGCGGTACGCGCGGCCGGTCGATCCGTGAAGCGATCGCCCGCGCCAAGGAGTCCGCCCATATGGCTACCACTGAGCCGCCGACACGGCCCCACCCCCCGACACCGGTCGCCCATCGCACCACCCCGCCGCTGGGTCGTCGCGTCCTCGCGAACCTGCCGACGGCGGAGCTGGTGGAGGATGCGATCCGGGCCGGGGAGGGGCTGATCGCCGCCGACGGGCCGCTGGTGGTCCGGACCGGCAAGCACACCGGCCGCTCCCCCGAGGACAAGTTCATCGTCGACGAGCCGTCGAGCCGCGACAAGATCTGGTGGGGCGACGTCAACCGGCCGATCGGCGAGGCCGAGTACGACCGCCTCCGCGCCCGGCTCGTCGCCTACTGCGCGGAGAAGGACCTCTACAGCCAGGACATGCTGATCGGCGCGGACCCCGATCACCAGCGTCGGCTGCGCGTCTACACCGAGACGGCCTGGGCCAGCGTCTTCGCCCGGAACCTGTTCCGCCGACCGAGCGCCAAGGAGCTGGTCGACTTCGAGCCGAACTTCACGATCATCGACGTCCCCTCGTTCCAGGCCGACCCGGCGACCGAGGGCACGCGGACCGGCACGGCCATCCTGCTCCACTTGCAGCGGATGGAGATCATCATCGTCGGCACCGAGTACGCCGGCGAGATCAAGAAGTCGGCCTTCACGGTCATGAACTACCTGATGCCCGACGAGGGTGTCCTGCCGACGCACTCCTCGGTCAACGTCGGTGAGGGCGGCGACAGCGCGGTCTTCTTCGGCCTGTCGGGCACGGGCAAGACCACGCTCTCGGCCGATCCTGAGCGGCGACTGATCGGCGACGACGAGCACGGCTGGTCGGATAGCGGCCTGTTCAACTTCGAGGGCGGCTGTTATGCGAAGACGATCCGCCTCTCACCGATGTACGAGCCGGACATCTTCCAGACCACGCGGCGGTTCGGGACCGTCCTCGAGAACGTCGATGTCGACCCGGTCACCCGCGAGCTCGACCTCGATTCGGAGCGCTTCACCGAGAACACCCGGGGCGCCTATCCGCTGCACTTCATCGGCAACGCCGATCCCACCGGCATGACCGGTCAGCCGAACACGGTCATCCTGCTGACCGCCGACGCGTTCGGCGTCATGCCGCCGATCGCGCGACTGACCCACGCACAGGCCGCCTATCACTTCATCAGCGGCTACACGGCCAAGCTGGCCGGGACCGAGGTCGGGGTCAAGGAGCCGAAGGCGACGTTCTCGGCATGCTTCGGCGCGCCGTTCATGCCCCGCCATCCGGGCGAGTACGCCCGCATGCTCACCGAGCGGATGGCCGCCCGGGATGTCCAGGTCTGGCTGGTGAACACCGGCTGGACCGGCGGGCCGTACGGCACGGGCGAACGGATGAACATCGCCCACACCCGGTCGATGGTGCGGGCGGCGCTCGACGGGCGGCTCGCCGCGGTCCCGACCAGAACCGATCCGACGTTCCGGTTCGAGGTCCCGCTGGACTGCCCGGACGTCCCGGCCTCGTTCCTCGACCCTCGCTCGACGTGGGCCGATGGCGATGCCTACGACCGGCAGGCCGAGCTGCTCGCGGCCATGTTCGCGAAGAACTTCACGGCCTACGCCGAAGGCACGTCAGCGGAGGTGCGAGATGCCGGACCTCTGGCCGATCCGGGCACCCTCACGCCCGACCTCGAAGCGGACCACGGCGCCGGCTGAGCGGTACGCGGGACCGGTCCGGGGCCGGGCGGAGTCGCGAGACGCGCGTCACACGGGGCGCTGCGCGGCCGACAGGGCTGCCCCGAGCGCGGCGTCGCTCCGATCGAGGCTCCCGCTGACGTGGCGGAGGCCGAGCCACACGATGAGGATGCCGAGGACGAGCGGCGCGAGCATCATCCCGAACGGGATGGCGATCACGATGAGCAGGACGCCGATGAGCATCGCGAGAGCGGTCATGTCATGGATCTCCGAGGTGAGCTGGTTTGCCCGCATCGTCAGCGGGTCAGGCCGGCCCGGCCATCGACGTCCGTCCACCTCGGCGCCCCACGAACGTCACACGCGCCCGACCTAGAATCGAACCCCCAGCAGGAGGATCCATGGCCCGGAACAAGGTCACCGTCATCGGCGCCGGGAACGTCGGCGCCACCACCGCCCAGCGGATCGCCGAGGCCGGCCTGGCGGACGTCGTGCTGGTCGACATCGTCGAGGGCCTGCCGCAAGGCAAGGGGCTCGACCTCGCCGAGGCGGCGCCGGTGGTCGTCCACGACGCCGCAGTCATCGGCACCAACGATTACGCCGACACCGCCGGGTCGGACGTCATCGTGGTGACGTCGGGGCTCGCCCGCCAGCCCGGGATGAGCCGCGATGACCTGCTCGCGAAGAACGCTGGCATCGTGCGCTCCGTCGTCGAGCAGGCGGCCAAGGCGTCCCCCGACGCGATCATCGTGGTCGTCACGAACCCCCTCGACGCGATGTGCCACGTCGCGCTGGACGCGTCGGGCTTCCCGCGCGAGCGCGTCATCGGCATGGCCGGCGTCCTCGACAGTGCCAGGTTCCGGACCTTCATCGCCCAGGAGCTCGGGGTCAGCGTCGAGGACACGCATGCCTTCGTGCTGGGCGGCCACGGCGACACGATGGTGCCGCTGTCGCGCTACTCGACGGTCGCCGGCGTGCCCATCACCGAGCTCCTGCCGGCCGACCGGGTGCGCGCCCTCGAGGAACGGACCGCCAACGGTGGCGCCGAGATCGTCGGCCTGCTCAAGACCGGCTCGGCGTTCTACGCCCCGGCAGCGGGCGCCTTCGAGATGGTCGAGGCGATCCTGCTCGACCGGAAGCGCGTCCTGCCCTGCGCGGTGCTCCTGCAGGGCGAGTTCGGGGTCGACGGGCTGTTCGTCGGCGTGCCGGTCGTCCTGGGCCGGGGCGGGATGGAGCGCGTCTTCGAGATCGACTTGACGGACGACGAGCAGGCCGCGTTCCGCCGTTCGGCGGACGCCGTCAGGGAGCTGGTGGACGTCCTCGGCCGCTAGATCCGATGCGGGGACCGAGCCTCGAGGTCCTGCCGCCCATCGTCTGACAGGCCAGCGTCGACCGACCGCGTCAGGACGGCGCTGCCTAGCGGACGACGCTCAGGTTGGTCGCGACCGGCGGCTCGATGGTCGCCGCCCGCTCTCGCGACCGGGCGATGGTCCGAGCCAGTGCCGCGCGATACGTGGCGTCGGTCTCGGGCAGCGGCACCTCGCCCAGCTCCCGGTCCAGCACGTCTGACAGCCGCCGGTACTGGCGGATGACCTGCGAGCGCGAACCGGTCCGGCCGTGGACCGCGATGAGCACCTCATGCGCCTCCTCGCGGAGCGGATCCCGCGCGATGAGCCGCTCCGCGGCCAGGCGGGCGCCATCCGCATCCCCGTCGGCGAGTCGCTGCCGCGCGACGAGGGCGAGCGCGTCCTCGAACCGGTCGGCGAGGCGCTCGCGTTCGGCCGCGAAACAGTCGTGCCCCAAGCCTTCGGCCAGATCGCCGCTGTACAGCGATACCGCCTCGGCGGCACTGCAGCTCGGGTCGTCGGTGCAGGCCTCGAACCGCGCAACGTCGAGCGAGCGGATGGCTTCGGGACGCAGCCCGACGGTCTCCGCGTCCGTCTCGAGGACAGCGTCGACCTCCAGACCAGAGCCGACCAGCACGGTCCGCAGCTGATAGAGGGCCTGACGGAGCGGACCCGTGGCGGCGAGGACCGATTCCGGCCAGAGATCGGTGGCGATCGCCTCCCGGGTGCGGGGACGTCGGGTGAGGGCCAGGAGCGTGAACAGGGCCTGCACGTGTCGCCCGACGAGTCGCACCTCGGCGCCCTCGGCGGTCCGGATCCCCACTCGACCGAGCAGCGTGACATCGAGCCCGGTCATGACCCGCGGACGTGCGGACAACGCATCCCCTCACCGTCACGACGTCCGGCCCTTCCCCCGGGGGCCGGACGCCGGGACTTCGTCGGGAGGCCCCCAGACCCCTCGATCGCTCCCCCTCGTCGCGACCACGACGCCCCCGCGCACGTGCGCGCGACACCGACGATGGTGTGCCCCTCGGCGCTCGGCGGTCACCGACCAGGCGACAGCCGGGGTGTCGGCCAGCCGACACGTCCGCCGCGGGTACACTGCGGCGACCGTGCCGATCGCCGTCATCGCGTTCGACTTCGACCCCCTCGTCACCCTCGGTCCCGGCCTGATCGTGCGCTGGCAGACGCTCGCCCTGGCGCTGGTGCTGCTCGTCTGCGTGGCCACCGCCGGCGTCCTGGCGCGGCGTCACGGTCTGCGGGCCGATGACCTTCTGTACGCCGTGATCGGGGCGGCGCCGGGCGCGCTCGTCGGTGGACGGATCGGCTACGCCGTGCTGGTCCCCGACGCCTTCAGCGGCGGTCCGCTGACGCTGTTCGACCCGGCGGTCGGCGGTCTGGAGCTCGGCCTGGCGGTCGTGGGGGGTCTCGCGACCGGTGCCATCGTCGCGACCCTGCTCGGCTCATCGCTCGGGCGCTGGGCGCACATCGTCACGATCCCGCTCCTGACCGCGATCGTCGGCGGCAAGCTGACGATGGTCCTCGGCGGGAGCGGACAGGGCGCCGCGTTCGAGGGCGACTGGGCGACCGCCTACCTCGGTCCCGGGCCGTGGGTGTCGCTGGCGCCGGCCCTGCCGTCGCATCCGGCGCAGGTCTACGAGGCGCTCGGGACCGCGGTCGCGGCGTTGCTGATCCTGGCCGCGAGCTCCCTGGGCGCCTTCGACGCACGGGATGGCCGGCGCCTGCTGTGGGCCGTCGCGGCCTGGGCCGTCGTCCGCGCCATCGTGTCGACCACGTGGCGCGATCCCGCCGTCGTCGGGCCGCTCCCGGCCGGCGGTGTCCTGGCGCTGGCGATCGCCATCGGGGCATCGCTCGTCGCCATGGCGCTCGGGATCGTGTGGTCACGCCGCCCGCACTCGGTCGCCGAACACGCGGAGTCAGCCGAGCCGGCCTGGCCCGATCCCGAGACTCGCCCCAGGTTCTGACGTATCGTGTTCGGATCGATGCACGAGACGAGGACCATCCGATGACCCAGGTCGCCGAACCGGAACGCCGCACCAGCTCCGCCGAGCCAGGGCGGGTCAGCCATTGGATCAACGGCGGTCCTGTGGCCGGGACCTCCGGTCGGCAGGGCGACGTCTACGACCCCGCCACGGGCACGCTCGCGCGGCACGTCGACTTCGCCTCGGCAGAGGAAGTCGATGCCGCCGTCGCGGCGGCCCGGGCGGCGTTCCCGGGCTGGCGCGCGACCTCGCTGAGCAAGCGCACCGACATCCTGTTCAAGATCCGGAACCTCGTCGATCAGCACCGCCACGAGCTTGCCGCGCACCTGACCGCCGAACACGGCAAGGTCCCCTCCGATGCGCTCGGCGAGATCGCCCGCGGCCTTGAGAACCTCGAGTTCGCCTGCGGGATCCCGAACCTGCTCAAGGGCGGCTTCACGGAGCAGGCGAGCACCGGCGTCGACGTCTATCAGATCCGCCAGCCACTCGGCGTCGTGGCCGGCATCACGCCGTTCAACTTCCCGGCCATGGTGCCGATGTGGATGTTCGCGACGGCCATCGCCTGCGGCAACACGTTCATCCTCAAGCCGTCCGAGAAAGACCCCTCCGCCTCGATCTTCATCGCCGAGCTGCTCAAGGAAGCTGGCGTGCCCGATGGCGTGTTCAACGTCGTCCATGGCGACAAGGTCGCGGTCGATCGGATCCTGGAGCACCCCGACATCGCGGCGGTCAGCTTCGTCGGCTCCACGCCCATCGCGCGGTACATCTATGAGACCGGCACGTCGAACGGGAAGCGCGTCCAGGCCCTGGGCGGCGCGAAGAACCACATGGTCGTGCTGCCCGACGCGGACATCGACATGGCGGCAGATGCGGCCGTATCGGCGGGCTACGGCTCGGCCGGCGAGCGGTGCATGGCGATCGCCACCGTCGTCGCGGTGGGCGATGTCGCCGACCCCCTGGTCGATGCCATCTCGAAGCGGCTGCCCAACGTCAAGGTCGGCCCGGGCTCCGACCCCACCGCCGAGATGGGCCCGCTCGTGACCCGCCAGCACCGTGACAAGGTCGCGGGCTATCTCGACTCGTCGAAGGCGCAGGGGGCAACGGTCGTCGCCGACGGCCGCGAACATCCGTTGTACGGCGACAGCGAGGGCTTCTTCCTCGGCGTGTCGCTGATCGACAACGTCACGACCTCCATGGATGCGTACCGGGACGAGATCTTCGGCCCGGTCCTCACG
>DATBMM010000254.1:0-6277 GCA_036554825.1 Candidatus Limnocylindrales bacterium | reverse complement strand
CGCGATCCGCCGCGCGATCGAGCTGTCTGCGCTCAAGTACTGCCCGGTCAACGCGATGATCTCCGCTGGCGCGACGACGGTCCGCCACCGCTACCGCATCCGCTCGGAGGGCACGACCCCGTACGAGAAACAGGGCGAGGTCCTCTCAACCGGCCCCTACCGCCGGCCGGACATCATCGGGTAGCGCGCGGTGGGTCACGTGCCACCCAGACCTCCGTCAACGCGCAGCAGCGGCGACGATCGACCGAAACGCAGTGGTGTGACATAGCTGTCCCCGCGTGAAAGTCCTGCCAGATCCTCGGTCGATCGTCGCCGCTGCTACGCGCTTGACGAAGGTCTGGGCGGCACGGGACCCTCCGCCCAGACCTACCCGATGATGTCCGGCCGGCGGTAGGGGCCGGTCGAGAGGACCTCGCCCTCGCGCTCGTACGGCGTCGCGCCGGTGGTCCGGATCCGGTAGCGGTGGCGGACCGTCGTCGCGCCAGCGGAGATCATCGCGTTGACCGGGCAGTACTTGAGCGCGGACAGCTCGATCGCGCGGCGGATCGCGGCCTCCGAGAGGTCGTGCCCCTCGAACTCGTGGATCATCACGACCTCGCTGTAGACCTGCGGGTATTCGTCGCGCTGCGTGCCGGTCACCTCGACCCGGTAGGCGGCCACGTCCTGGCGTTTCTTGGCGAGGATGCTGACGACATCCATCCCCGAGCACGCGCCGAGCGCCGAAAGCACCGTTTCGACCGGGCTGGCCCCGGTGTTCGACTCGCGATCGTCGAAGTCCATCGGGTGGCCTGACGAGGGCTCGGCGTGGAACGCCATGCCCCGGCGGTGCTCGAGTCGAACGGCTTTGTAGGTCGGCATGCGGTCAGCCGGCCGCGCCGACTTCGGTGCCCGCCCCCTCGGTCAGGAACTGCTCGCGGTAGAGGCGCGCGTATAGCCCACCCTGTCCGAGCAGCTCCGCGTGCGTGCCGCGCTCGACGATCCGTCCGCGGTCGTACACCAGGATCCGGTCGGCGCGCAGGATGGTCGAGAGCCGGTGGGCGATGGCGATCGTCGTCCGGCCCTCCATCAGCCGCTCGAACGCCGCCTGGATGAGCCGCTCCGAGACGGTATCCAGGGCCGACGTCGCCTCGTCGAGGATCAGGATGCGCGGATCCTTGAGCAGCACCCGGGCGATGGCGATCCGCTGCTTCTCGCCGCCCGACAGCTTGTAGCCGCGCTCGCCGACGATCGTGTCGTAGCCCTCCGGGAGCTCCGTGATCCGGTCGTGCATCGCCGCGGCCCGCGCTGCCTCGCGGAGATCGTCGTCGGTCGCCTCCGGTCGGGCGTAGAGGAGGTTTTCCCGAACGGATGCATGGAACAGGTAGGTCTCCTGCGTGACGACCCCGATGATCCGGCCGAGGGACGCCAGCTTGATCCGGCGCACGTCGATGCCGTCGATCTCGACCGCTCCCGAGTCGACGTCGTACAGCCGCGGGATCAGGTAGGTCGTCGTGGTCTTGCCCGATCCGGACGGACCGACGAGCGCGACGAGCTCACCCGGCTGCGCCTCGAAGTCGATGTCCTCGAGCGCGAACGTCGGAAGCATCTCCATGGCGGGGACCTCGCCGTCCACCAGGGTCTCGACCGCCGCCGTGTCGACCGGCGCCGCAGCGGCGGCGACCTCCACCTCCTCCTCGGCGATGGCGGCGAACGCCCGCTGCGACGGCACCGCCGCGGTGGGGTAGCGGAACGACACGTCGCGGAATGCCACCTGGCCGCGGACCGCGGCGGGCGCGAGCTCGACCGCATCGGGCGCATCGACGATCTCGGGGTCCATCTCGAGGTATTCGAAGATCCGGTCGAACAGCGCGAGCGCGCCCTGGATCTCGACCTGGACGTTGAGTAGCTGGCCCATCGGGAAGAACAGCCGCGACTGGAGCGTCGTGAACGCGACGATGTCCCCGATCGTCGGGGCGGTCGGGTCGTTCTGGATCGCGAGCCAGCCGGCGAGCCAGTACACGAACGCCGGGGTGATGCTGAAGATCGTGCCGATGATCATGAAGAACCAGCGGCCGACCATCGCCTGGCGGATCTGCAGCGCGGCGAGTCTCGCGTTCAACCCGCGGAACCTGTTGATCGAGTTCTGCTGCTGACCGAAGGTCTTGGACAGGAGGATGCCGCTGACCGACAGCGTTTCCTCGGTCAGCGCCGACATCTCCGCGAGCGACTTCTGGGTCTCGGTCGACACCTCGCGGCGGACCTTCCCGACGCGGTACGTCAGGTACATGAAGAACGGCGTCAGGCCGAGCGACAGGACCGTCAGGCGCCAGTCGATGTAGATCATCGCGATGACCGTGCTGATCGCGATCGCGACATTCGACGTGACGGAGCTCGCCGTGTCCGTCACGACCGACTGGACGCCACCGACGTCGTTGGCGAGGCGGCTCTGGATCTCGCCCGTACGTGTCTCGGTGAAGAACCGCAGAGGCATCGACTGGAGGTGCGAGTAGAGCGCCGACCGCAGGTCCTGCATGACGCGCTGGCCGATGAGGTTGTTGAGGTAGGACTGGCCGACGCCGATCAGGCCCGACAGGATCGGCAAAACGATCATCAGTCCCACGAAGAGGTTGAGCAGGCCGAAATCGCGCTTCGGGATGGCCTCGTCGATGAGGAGCTTGAGCAGGTACGGGTTGATCAACCCGATGAGGCTCGTCAGCAGGATCGCGACGAGGACGACCATGACCTGGCCGCGGTACGGCTGGAAGAAGCGGACGATCCGCCGGATCGTCCGGCCACGACGCTCCTTGGGTACCGGCACGAAGTCCGGCGCCGGCCCGCCACCGAAGAACCCGCCGTGGCCGCCGCCGGTCCCGCGACCGCCGCGGCCGATGCCGCCCGTGGCGGAGCGCATCCCGCCGCCTCGACCGAACCCCATCAGGTCCTCGCCACGGCGACGATCGTGGACCGCCGCGACGGCAGGCTATGGGCGAGGAGGTCACCGGCCAGCCCGAGCGCGAAGGTCGGCCAGGTGCGGCCCCACGCCCGGGCGAGATGCCCGACCGTCGTGAGCTCCACGTGGCGGAAGCCCGCCGCGGCGAGGGCGTCGGCGATGGTCGCCGGCTCGTTGCAGGCCCCGACGAGCGGATGCGCGTCGGCGGTGCTCGCCTTGACCACCGGCTGGAGGCGGTGACGGATGGGGGCCGGGAGGCCGAGGTAGGCCGCGACGAACGGGTGGCGACGGTTGACGGTCGTGGCCACGAGCGTGCCGCCCGGCGTGAGCCAGCGGCGGAGGTTGACGAGCGCGACCGACGGGCGGGCGAAGTGTTCCAGGGTGAAGCTGGAGAGCACGACATCGAACGCGCCCGCCGGGAAGGCGTCGGCCGGTCCGCACAGGTCGAGCGTCACGAACTCGTCGAGGTGGGGCAGGGCATCGGCCGGCGGATGGATGTCGGCACCGACGAGCCGCCCGATCCGCCCACGGAACGGCCGCAGCTGTGACACGCGCCCGCATCCGGCGTCGAGCGCGCTGACCGGCCGGTCGGCCCCGTCGGTGCGGGCCTCAGCGGTCGTGATGGCGTCGTCCAACGCCGACCGCACGATCGTCCACACGGGCGGCGTCACGCCGAGGCGCTCCAGGATCGCCTCGCGGCGCGGGGAGGGCACGGGCGGCCTACCAGGCCGTCGCGGTCGCGGCTTCGGTGATGCCCTGTGCCTCGAGCCAGCGCTCGGCGTCGATCGCGGCCTTGCAGCCGTCGGCGGCGGCGGTCACCGCCTGCCGGTATCGGTGGTCGTGGACGTCGCCCGCGATGAACACGCCATCGATCTTCGAGCGCGTCTCGTCGTGGACCACGAGGTAGCCCTTCTCGTCGACGTCGAGCCAGTCGCGGAAGACCGCCGTGTTCGGCTCGTAGCCGATGGCGATGAACAGCCCCTCGATGTCCATCTGGCTGATGTCGCCGGTCTTGGTGTCGCGCAGCTTCACGCCGCGCACCTTCTCGGTGCCGACGACCTCCTCGACCTCCACGTTCGGGTGGACGTCGATCTTGGGGTGGGCGAGGGCCCGGTCGACCATGATCTTGCTGGCCCGGAACGTGTCGCGACGGTGGAGGAGGTGGACCTTCGTGGCGAAGCGGGTCAGGTAGGTGGCCTCCTCGAAGGCGGTATCGCCGCCTCCGACCACCGCGATCTCGCGGTCCTTGAAGAAGAAGCCGTCGCAGGTCGCGCAGGCGGATACGCCGCGCCCGCGCAGGCGCGTCTCGCTCTCGAGCCCGAGCCACAAGGCCGAGGCGCCGGTGGCGATGACGACCGACTGGCCGCGGTACTCCGTCCCGCGCGCCCAGATCCGGAACGGCCGCTCCGAGAAGTCGACCCGCTCGATGTCGACATCCATGATCCGCGTGCCGAAGCGCTCGGCCTGGGCGCGGAAGGCGGCCATGAGCTCGGGGCCCTGGATGCCGTCCGGGAAGCCCGGGTAATTCTCGACGTCGCTGGTGAGCATCAGCTGCCCGCCCGGTGCCGAGCCGGCCAGCACGATCGGCTCGAGGTTGGCCCGGGCCGCGTAGATCGCCGCCGTCAGCCCGGCCGGCCCCGAGCCGATGATCACGAGCTTCGATTCGACCCGGCCCTCGCCGCTCGTCGCCGTCGATGGGCCACCGGGCGACGGCACCGGCGTCGCGTCGGCGGGCTCGTCGACCATCGTGATCGAGAACCCGCCGAACGGGTCGGGCGTCTTTGTCATCGCGCTATGCTACACCTTCGTGACCGATACCCCCAGGGGGTATCCATCCGGTCGCCGTCCCGGAGCGACACGATCCAGCCGTCGGCGACACGATACGTCAACCGATGGCGTGCAGGGCGGGGAGCACGTCACGGCCGAGCATGTCCAGGTACTCGGGGACGTGGGCGTCCTTGAGCTCGAAGATGATGTGCTCAGCGCCGGCGTCCCACAGTTCCCCGAACCGGTCGACGACCTGCTGCGGGGACTCGGTCCGTGCCGAGCTCGGCGGCCCGAGGCGGACGTTCTGGAGGGTCGATCGTTCGATCTCGGCGGGGTCTCGCCCGACTGCCGCGCAGTGGGCGTCGAGGATGCTGAACTTGCGAACGAGGTTCTCGGGCGACCCGAAGACATTGCAGGCATCGGCGTACTGGGCGACGAGGCGCAGGGTCTTCTTCTCGCCGCCGCCACCGACCATGATCGGGACACGCGGGCGCGAGATCGACTGGGGCGAGTTGAGGAGTCGCTCTGCCCGGACGTGCCGGCCCTGGAGCGAGCCCTCGCTGCCGCGCTCGCCCTCGAACATCTCGTGGGCCATGCGGAGGGTCTCCTCGAGCAGCTCGAAGCGCTCGCCGAGGGGCGGGAAGCGGAACCCGAGCGCACGGGACTCCTCCTGGTTCCACGCCGCGCCGATGCCCAGCCAGGCCCGGCCGCCGGACAGCACGTCGAGTGTCGTCGTCGCTTTCACCCACAGTGCCGGGTCACGGTAGTGGATGCCGCCGACCATCAGGCCGAGGCGGGCGTGGTCCGAGTGGGCGGCCATGAAGCCGAGGGTCGTCATGCCCTCGAGCATCGGCTCCTCGACCCGGCCGACGCCGCGGATCTGGAAGAAGTGGTCCATCACCCAGATCGAGTCGAAGCCGATGTCGTCGGCGTGGCGGACGATCCGCGCGAGCGTCGGCCCGATCGCCTCCGGCCCGCCCGGCCAGGTGAACGAGCAGATCTGGAGGCCGACCTTCACGGTGCGGAGGGTAGTGGAGCGCCGCAAAGGCCGTCGGTCGGCTTGACCGTCGCGATTCTGGACCCCACCAGAAGATTCAGGGGAACACGGGCGATAGCGCCGCGTCGCGGAGCCATTCCCCGAACGATCGGGCGGGCCTCGTCCGGGATCCGGGCTCGGCGCAGCTCCGTGTGGCACTCGAAGTGCCGATTCGTACGGTGGGAACAGAACCCGACCGACGAACGGTCAGGAGCCAGCGCGGATGACCCGGATCTCGTCGCCGGACACGCGAACCGATCATCCTCGGGCTCTCCGTTGGCGAAGGGACGAGTCGTCCGTCCGCGTCGATCATGTCGACGGCGACTTCGAGGGTCCGGAGAGCCATCGATCGAGGCCCATTGGAACGTTGGGCCGCGTCACGGGGCGGCATCAGTGGAACAGGTCCATCTCGGCGGGCATGACCAGGTCCGCGATGCGGCCCTCGCCACGTCGGAACGTGGCGCCCCGGACGAGCGCGATCGGCCGGCGGGCGGTCTTGCCCAGGACCAGCTCCGCGGCCGAGGCGATCTCGTCGGCGACGGCAC
>DATBMM010000234.1:0-10277 GCA_036554825.1 Candidatus Limnocylindrales bacterium | reverse complement strand
CGCGCGCGCTGATCCCACGCCCGGAGACCGAGCTCCTCGTCGACACGGCCCTCGAGGCGATCATGCGAGCGCTCACGTCGGGCGTCGAGCGGATCGGCCCCCTGCGGGTCGTCGACGTCGGCACCGGGAGCGGGGCCGTCGCGGTCGCGCTGGCGGTCGCGCTGCGGGCGCGGCGCGTGCCCGCGGAGGACGTCGAGATCACGGCGATCGACGTGTCCCCCGAGGCGCTCGATCTCGCCCGCGAGAACGCCGTCGGCCACGCGGTCGGCGACCGGTTGCGCTTCGCCGCGACGGACCTCCTCCCGCCCGGGGCGCGGTCCATGCCCTTCGACATCGTCGTCGCGAACCTGCCCTACGTCCGCACCGCGGAGCTCGATGCGCTCGCCGGTCGAGCCGTCAGCACCACGTTCGAACCGCGCCTGGCGCTCGACGGCGGTGCGGACGGGCTGGCCGTCATCGGCCGGCTGCTCGACCAGCTGGCGTGGGGCCTCGCGGTCGACGGGCTGGCTCTCCTCGAGATCGGCGGGGACCAGGGTCCGGCCGCGCTCGCCCTGGCTGACGAACGACTGTCGGGCTGGGAGGCCGAGACCGTGCCCGACCTGGCCGGCCTGCCACGGGTCATGCTCGTGCGGCGGAGGCGCGGATGACCCTCGTCGCCGCCGGGACGCCGCTGTTGCCGGCGAGCCTGCCGAGCACGCCGGAGCCCGAGTTCCCGATCCGCCTCATCGCCCTCGATATCGACGGGACGATCATCGGCGACGACCACGCGATCGCCGAGCGGACGATCCGGGCGGTGCGGGCCGCACTGGACCGCGACGTGGCCGTGTCGCTCGTCACCGGCCGGATGGTGTCCTCGGCCATGCGCTTCGCCACCGAGCTCGGGTTGACGGGCCCGATCGTCGGCTACCAGGGCGGGCTGATCCGCGCGATGCCGCTCCCGGAGTCCCGACGGCTCGGCAAGTTGCTGCTCCACACGCCGCTCCCGGCCGCCGCCGCGCGCGACATCCTCGGCTGGGCGCGTGCCCACGGTCTGGACCCGCACGTCAATCACCTGGAGCGGTTCATCCTCCGCGCGGACGACCCCAAGGCCGACGACTACTCGGCGTTCATGGGCGCCCGCGCCGAGCTCGTGCCGGACCTGCTCGAGGCGATCGACCACCCGGTCACCAAGGTCCTGGCGGTCGGCGAGCCGCCCATCCCGACCGAGGTGGCGCCGCAGGCCCGAGCCGAGTTCGCCGGCCGCGCCGACGTCACGATCTCGCACCCGCGCTTCCTGGAGTTCGTGGCGCCGGGTGTCTCCAAGGGCCGGGCCATCCGCTGGCTCGCCCGCCGGCTGCGCATCCCGCTGGCCGCCACGCTCGCCATCGGCGACCAGTGGAACGATCTCGAGATGATCGCCGAGGTGGGGCACGGGACGGCGATGCCGAGCGCGCCGGCGGAGGTCCGCGCCGCGGCCCGCTACCGCGCCGCGCCCCTCGAGGAGGATGGCGCCGCCCGGATGATCGAGGATCTCGTGCTTGCGTCGCCCTCGGCGGCGCTCGCCAACGCGCGGCGGCTAGCCGCCGCGGCGATCGAGGCCCGCGGGTGAGCGCGAGGGTCGTGCCCGACGACGAGGTCGGTCGCGGCGAAGCGGTCGATGTCCTGCGGCGCGGCGGCATCGTCGCCCTCCCGACCGACACGGTCTACGGGATCGCCGTCGCCGTGTCGACGCCCGGCGGCATCGAGCGGCTGTTCGCGGCGAAGCGCCGGCCACCTGACAAGGGGATCATGCTGCTGCTCGACGATGCCGCGCAGGCGGCGGACGCAGGCCTGATGACTCCCGCCGCGACGGCCCTGGCCGAGGCCGGTTGGCCGGGCGGGCTCACGGTCGTGGTCCCGCAGCGTCCCGACGTGCGCTGGCCGGCGGTGCTGACCGGCGGTGCCGAGACCATCGGACTGCGCGTGCCCGCTCACGATGCGCCCCGGGCCCTGGCGCGTGGCGTCGGGCCGCTGCCGACGACGTCGGCCAACGTGTCCGGCCTGCCGGAGGCGATGGATGCTGCGGCCATCGTCGAGCAGCTGGGCGATGCCGTCGACCTCGTCCTGGACGGCGGACCGGCCCACGGCGGACCGGCATCGACGGTCGTGGACTGCACCGGGTCATCGCCGCGGATCCTGCGCGTCGGGGCGATCCCGCTCGTCGAGATCGCGGCGATCCTCGACCGGGCCGGCGTCGAGCACGACCTGGCGACAGACCCCGACGGGCCGCCCGGGGAAGGCCGGCTGACGAGAGGGCGGGCGAGCTAGCCGCTCCGCCCGCGCGCGTCGACGCGCCATGCATCGACGAGCTGACCGTCCCGGACCACGCCCATCGACGCGAAGAGGTCCACGACCGGACAGATGTGGTTCGGAACGACCGCCACGACGCGGCCGATCTCGGGCAACGCGGCGCCGTCGGGGACCTCGACGACGCCGTGGTAGTCCGAGACCCGCGCGACGACGAGCCCGCCCAGCTCGGGGATCGACCCGTGCCCGGCGAGGTAGGCCGGCACGTCCTTGGTCAGCGTCTTGGCGCCGGCGTCGATGACGAACCGGCGGCCGGCCCCGTTCACGCTGACCACTCGCGCGACGATCATCGCCGCCACGGCGTCGGCATCGATGGACCCGAGGGCCACCTGCTGGCGGTCGCCGAAGACGTACGTCCCGGGCCGTTCCTCGGTCACGGCGTCGCGTGCCGAGCCGAGTGCGGTCGGCGTCGAGCCGGCACTGATGACCGCCGGCTCGATACCCTCGGCGCGCAACGACGCAGCGGCGTCGGTCAGACAGCGGACCTCGTCGTCGGCCGCTCCGGCCCGCGCGTCTGGCCCGTGGTAGCCGTGCCCGCCGTGCGTGAACACGCCGACGACGCTCATCCCCAGGTCGCGCGCGGCCCGCGCGACCGCGCCCGCGTCACCCGGGGCCACGCCGGTGCGCCGTCCGCCCGAATCGATCTCGACGACCACCGGCACGCGATCGCGTTCGTCGCCCAAGGCCCCAGCGACGGCCCTGGCCCCGGCGGCCGAGTCGATGCCGAGGCGCAGGCGGGCGCGCCCGGCGAGCGTCCGGAGCCGCTCGCCCTTCGGGCCGGCCGGGACGAGCGGATACGCGATGAACAGGTCGTCGAGACCGCCCTCGGCGAACACTTCGGCCTCGCCGATCGTGCCGACCGTCAGGCCCACCGCGCCGGCCGCGATCTGCCGCCGGCCGACCTCGATGCTCTTGTGGGTCTTGGCATGGGGCCGCAGCGCCACGCCGCGCTCGGCCATGGCGGTCGCCATGCGTTCGATGGCCGCGTCCACCCGATCGACGTCCACGACGAGGGCGGGCGTGTCGATGGACGCCCGGGCCTCGGACGACAGGTGGGGCGGGTCGATCGTCTCGGGGGTCATCCAGCGTCCACGAACCTCGGTCTGGGGGGTCGTCGTTCGTGGGAAGATACCGCTTGAGGAAGGAGCCGCCACGCGATGACCATCTCCCAGCCGCGCGGCCTCGCGCTCGAGTCCATCGCCGAGGTCGACGACGAGCTGTGGCAGGCGATGCAGGGGGAGCGTCGTCGCCAGCACGACAACATCGAGCTGATCGCCAGCGAGAACTACGTGTCGGCCGCCGTCATGGAGGCGCAGGGCAGCTGGCTGACGAACAAGTACGCCGAGGGCCTGCCCGGCAAGCGCTACTACGGCGGCTGCGAGTTCGTCGACGTCGCCGAGACGCTGGCCCAGGAGCGCGCGCTGGCCCTCTACCCGGGCGCCGAGCACGTCAACGTCCAGCCCCATTCCGGGGCGCAGGCCAACATGGCCGCCTACTTCAGCGTGCTCCAGCCAGGCGACCGGATCCTCGGGATGAACCTGGCCCATGGCGGGCACCTGACCCATGGCATGGCGCTCAACTTCAGCGGCAAGCTCTACGAGGTCCACGCGTACGGCGTCCGGCAGGACACCGAGCTGATCGACTACGACGCGATGGAGGCGCAAGCCCGTGACGTCCGCCCGAAGCTCATCGTGGCGGGCGCCAGCGCGTACCCGCGCCTCTGGGACTTCGAGCGCATGGCCGCCATCGCGCATGGGGTCGGGGCGATCCTGTTCGTCGACATGGCCCACATCGCCGGCCTCGTCGCGGCCGACGTGCACCCCAGCCCCTTCCCGCACGCCGACATCGTCACCACGACGACCCACAAGACCCTGCGCGGGCCCCGCGGCGGGATGATCTTCGCGCGCAAGGAGCTGCCCGACGTCCTCGACCCGGCCGATTTCCCGGCCCTCAAGAGCTCGCTGGGGGCGGCGATCGACAAGACCGTGTTCCCCGGCGTCCAGGGCGGCCCGCTCATGCAGGTCATCGCCGGCAAGGCGATCGCCTTCAAGCTGGCGGCCGAGGAGCCCTTCCGCGAGGACCAGCGGCGAACGGTCCGCAACGCGGCGGTCCTCGCCGAGACGCTCGCCGGCGAGGGGGCACGTGTCGTGTCCGGCGGCACCGACAACCACCTGATGCTGGTCGACGTGACACCGCTCGGGGTCACCGGCAAGGAGGCCGAGCACCTGCTCGACGAGATCGGGATCACCGTGAACAAGAACGGGATCCCATTCGATCCGTTGCCGCCCAACACGGCGTCCGGCATTCGCCTCGGCACGCCGGCCACGACGTCGCGCGGCTTCGGCGAAGAGGAGATGCGGCGGGTCGGCCGGATCATCATCGAGGCGATCCGATCGCGCGACGACGACGCGACGCAGCGCCGTCTGGCCGGCGAGGTCGCCGAGATCGTGGCGCGGTTCCCCGTTCCGGGGCTGCCCGCGGCGTGATCGCGCCGGCCCGGACCCGAGCGTCCATCCTCGCGCCGCGGTCGTGACGTTCATCGAGGGAGCCCGGGATGGCCTCGGGCCGATCATCGCGGTCTTCGTCCTCGCTGCGGCGATCGCGTGGCTGCTCACCCCGCTCGTGCGCCGGACCGTCCGTCGCTATGGGATCGTCGACCGGCCGAACGCCAGGCGCGTCAACACCCGGCCGATCCCGCGCGCTGGAGGAGCGGCCATCGCCGTCGCGTTCCTCGTCGTGGCGGTGCCGTTCACGATCGTGAACCAGTCGGCCGGCTGGGTGCCGACCCCGCTGAACATCGCCCTCGGCGACCTCGTCGCGCTGTTCGCGGGCGGGGCCGTGGCGGCGATCCTGGGTGCCCTCGACGACCTGTACGACCTGCGCGCACGGTGGCAGCTCATCGCCCAGATCCTGCTCGCGGTCGGCGCGTTCCTCCTGGGCATCGAGATCAAGCTCATCAACAACCCGTTCAGCGAGGGGCCGTTCGTCTTCGCCGCGCCGTTCACCCTCGGGGTGACGGTGTTCTGGATCGTCGGGATGATCAACAGCATCAACTGGATCGATGGCCTCGACGGCCTCAGCACCGGCATCGCGCTGATCGCGGCCGTGACCCTCGGCGTCCTCAGCATGACCACGCAGGTCAGTCAGCCGCTGATCTCGGTCCTGTGCTTCGCCCTGGCCGGCGCGCTACTGGGCTTCCTCCGCTGGAACTTCCACCCCGCCAAGATCTTCAGCGGGACGACGGGCGTGTATTTCGTCGGCTACACGCTCGCCGTGTTGTCGATCCTCGGGTCGGCCAAGGTCGCGGTCGCGCTGCTCGTGCTCGGCGTGCCGATCATCGACACGTTCTGGATCATCGTCGGGCGTCTCTCCCAGCGGCGCTCGCCGTTCACCCCGGATCGCTCGCACATCCACCACCGGCTGCTCGATCTGGGCCTGTCGCACCGCAACACGGTGCTGTTCATCTACGCGATGTGCGCTGGGCTGGGGCTCGTCGCGCTGCTCGTCCAGGAGGTCACCCAGGCGTACGCGTTCATCGCCCTGTTCATCGTCGCTGGCCTGATCCTGTTCGGCCCCACGCGTGGCGCCTTCGACCGGCCCGACGAGCTCGAAGCGGAGTCGTACGAGCCGCAGGCCTGAGCTCCGGCCGGCCCGTCACGAGCCGACGTCGAGACGAGATCCGGGGCTGCGCGACGACGTCCCGGTGCTAGCATCGCGCGGCGATGCCCATCGATCCGCTGGTCGTCATCGTCGTCGCGGTGGTGGCGCTGATCGTCGCCACGACGGTCGCCCACCGCACGGGTGAGCATGCGGATCGCCGGGCCGGCCGCTACCACGTCGCGGAGGCCGCCCATGGCACGGCGGCCGGCCCCTTCGGACCGGTGCTCGACGTCCTCGATCGGTCGGTTGCGGCGTACACGATCCGCTCGGCGCTGGGCCTCTCCACCGAGACGCGTCAGGAACGCCGGATCGCTCTCGGGCATGCGGCGGCGGTGGCCCGGGCGGACGAGATCCGACGCGCGCGACCTGGCCCGCCCGGCGCGTATCGCCCGAGGCGCATCGTCGTCTCCGGGACGCCGACACCACGCGTCGCGACGGCCATCGCCGCGCAGCGGTCGACGGTGTCGGTCGAGCTGCTCGCGGCCGGCCTCGGGCTCGTCGTCGTGATCGGCATCGTGATCGGCATCTGGCCGCGCGCGAGCGGCGAGAGCGGCGGGGTCCTGGCCGAGACCGGCGTCCCGGCCATCGCCACGCCCTCGCCGACGCCGAGCCCATCGGCCTCCGCCGAGGCCGCGCCGAGCTGACCCTCGCTGACGGTCCCACGCTCGCAGCTGCTACACTGCCGCTGCCTTGACAGGTCGTCGATGATCGAGCCCGGCCGGGGCGGGGCGTACGCCATTCTCTTCACCGAGATCGGCATCTCCCTCCTGATCACGACCCTGATCGGGGTGCTGGTCGGTTACTGGGCCGACAACCAGTTCGGGACCCTCCCGATCTTCGTGATCGTCGGCTTCCTCGCCGGCGCCGGGGCCGGGATGCTGACGATCTACCGGCTGATCAGCAGGTTCCTCAAGACGATCGAATGACCTCGTCGGAACCGGCGGGGAGATGAAGACCGAGCGCGGCGCGACGACGCCGCGCTCCTGTGTGTGGAGGAGCGTTGTCGAGCGAGCAGGGCGCGACCGGCACGGTCGAGACCCAGCCCGAGAGACCCGCGTCGCGGGGTGGGCGCACGAAGTGGCTGCTCATCCTCGGTCTCGCCATCGCGGTGAACGTGGTGGCGTACATCCTCTTCCCGCCGTTCAACCCGAGAGAACCGGCGGAGGCCTGCGCATTCCCCGCGTGCTTCATCAACGGCACGTTGGAATTCCCTGCGCCCCACACGCTCTGGGGCGAGCACGCCGATCCCAACGCCCTCGTGACGTTCACGCCCAGCATCAGCAACACGATCTTCACGCAGTGGATCGTCATCGCCATCGTGCTCGTGGTCTCCATCCTCCTCGTGCGCGGTAGCCAGCTGATCCCAGGTCGAGGCCAGAACCTGTTCGAGTGGTTCTACGAGTTCTTGAGCGACTTCGGGACCGGCCTCGCGGGTGCGGCCGCCAAGCCGTACATCCCGCTGTTCATCGCCTTCTTCCTGCTGATCGTGTTCTCGAACTGGATCGGCCTGGTGCCGCCCGTCGGCCGCATCCACCTGCTCCGCGCTCCCTCGAGCGATGTGAACATCACGCTCGGGCTTGCGCTCGTGAGCTTCCTCTTCTTCGAGTTCGAGGGGTTCCGCAAGCTCGGCGTGCGCGGCTATCTCGGCAAGTTCTTCCCGATCTACGAGTTCAAGAACGGCATCGGCGCCGGGATCATCGCGATGTTCGTCGGCATCGTCGAGCTCATGCTCGAGTTCGTGAAGCCCGTGACGCTGTCGATGCGACTCTTCGGCAACATCTACGGCGGTGAGGTCGCGCTCGGCGTCATCACTGCCCTGACCCTGACGATCATCCCGGTCGCCCTGTTCGGTCTGGAACTGATGCTCAACGCGATCCAGGCGCTCATCTTCAGCGTCCTGACCTTGATGTTCATCGTCCTCGCCATCGAGAGTCATCACGACGAGGAAGGGCATATCGCCGAGGAGGCGATCGACGCCATCGATGGGGAGGAGCGAACGCTCCAACCTGCCCACTGATCACGCGCGTGCGCGCACCGTCCACGGTCCCAATGATCCCGAGCCTGAGGCACGGGGAGTAGGAGGAAGTCTCGACATGGAGAACATCGGCGCCGGCATCGCCGCCCTCGGGGTGTTCGGCCCCGGCATCGGCATCGGCATCCTGGCCGGCCTGTCCGCGCAGGCGATCGGCCGCAATCCCGACGCTGCGGGCCAGATCCGCGGCATCGCGATCATCCTCGCCGCGTTCGCCGAGGGCCTGGGCGTCCTCGCGATCGTGGTCGGCCTGCTCGCGATCTTCATCAAGGTCAGCCCGGCCTGACGCGCAGGGAGTAGCCCACCGTGAGCGTTCTCGCCATCGCCGGCGACATCGGGCGTGACGTCGTCCGCCTGACCACGGAGGCCGGCGGCGAAGAGGCCCTGTTCCAGATCAACCTGTTCTGGGTGATCGTGAGCGCGGTCAACTTCGTCGTGTTCTTCCTGCTCATCTGGCAGTTCGCGTTCAAGCCGGTCTCCCAGATGCTGGCCGACCGGCGCGAGCGGATCGAGCAGGGCCTCAAGGACGCCGAGCAGGCTCGTCGCGACCGCGAGAACGCGGAGGCGGAGCGGGTGGCTGCCCTCTCTGAGGCACGCAAGGAGGCCAACGACATCCTGGCGCGCGCCCAGCGGGTCGCCCAGGAGACCCGTGATGCCGACATCGCCGCGACGAAGGAGGAGCTCGAACGGATGCGCGAGCGCGCCACGGGCGAGATCGAGGCCGAGAAGCAGCGCGCGATCACCGAGCTGCGGAGCGAGGTGGCCGACCTCGCGCTGGCTGCTGCCAGCCGCGTCGTCGGCGAGTCGCTGGACGACGAGCGGCAGCGGAAACTGGTCCGCGAGTTCCTGGCGTCCGATCCGGCCGCCGGTCCCGACGCGAGGAACTAGTGGCCCGCAGGGACACCGCCGCGCGCCGGTACGCCGAAGCGGCCTTCGAGGTCGCGATGCGTGACGGCACGCTCGAAGCGTGGCGGGCCGAGCTCGACCTCGCGGCCGGCGTGGCCGGTGACCAGCGTGCCCTCGAAGTGCTCGCCAACCCGGCCATCTCGGCGGACCGTCGCGCGGGCGCGCTCGAGGCGATGCTCGGCGGACGCGTCTCCGCCCCTGTCCTCAACCTGGTCCGGTTGCTGCTGCGGCGCGGTCGGATCGAGCAACTGCCCCGCGTCGCGGCCGAGTTCCGACGACTCGACGACGACCGCCAGGGCATCACCCATGCCACCGCCACGTCCGCGACCGCACTGACCCCGGACGAGATCCGGGAGCTCACCCAGCGGTTGGAGCAGTCCACCGGCGGCCGCATCGCGCTCGACGTCCAGGTCGACCCGGATCTGCTGGGCGGCCTCGTCGTGCGCGTCGGCGACCGCCTGATCGACGGGAGCGTCCGGGGTCGCCTCGAGCGGCTGCGGAACCAGCTCATCTCGGGCGCCCTCTAGGAGATCCGCACCATGGCCATCCGTTCCGACGAGATCACCAGCATCATCAAGTCCGCCATCGACTCGTTCGATTCCGGTGTCGAGACGCGCAGCGTCGGCACCGTCGTCGAGGTCGGCGACGGCATCGCCCAGATCTACGGGCTGGACGATGCCCTGGCATCCGAGATGCTCGAGTTCCCCGAGGGCGTCATGGGCATGGCCCTCAATCTCGAGGAGGAGACCGTCGGTGCGGTGCTCCTCGGCGAGTCCGCCTCGATCAAGGAGGGCGATACGGTCAAGACGACCGGCAGGGTCGTCGAGGTGCCCGTCGGCACCGCGTTGCTCGGCCGCGTCGTCGACGCGCTCGGCCGCCCGCTGGACGACAAGGGCCCGATCAACGCGTCCGCCTCGCGCCCCGTCGAGCGCATCGCGCCGGGCGTCATCGTCCGGAAGTCGGTCGATACCCCGGTCCAGACCGGCATCAAGGCCATCGATGCCCTGATCCCGATCGGTCGTGGCCAGCGCGAGCTGATCATCGGCGACCGCCAGACCGGCAAGACGGCCATCGCCATCGACACGATCATCAACCAGAAGGGAAAGGGCCTCGTCTGCATCTACGTGGCGATCGGCCAGAAGCTGTCGACCGTCGCGAACACGGTCGCCGTGCTCGAGGAGCACGGGGCGATGGAGCACACCATCGTCGTCGTCGCCGGCGCCGAGGATCCCGCCCCGCTCCAGTACCTCGCCCCGTACGCCGGTGCGGCGATGGGCGAGGAGGTCATGGAGAACGGCGTCGAGGTCGGCGATCAGGGGCTCGTGAAGGACGCCCTGTGCGTGTATGACGACCT
>DATBMM010000206.1:0-5085 GCA_036554825.1 Candidatus Limnocylindrales bacterium | reverse complement strand
CCACTCGAGAGCGGGATCGGCGCCGCTTTTGGCGCCTCCGATGCCCATGGTCCCCCGCGGTCGTGGTTGCCGCGGACGTACGCCAGCGGCGCATGGAACGCGTCGGCGAGGAACCCGAGGTAGTCGGGCTCCAGGTCGCCGCAGCCGATCACCGCGTCGATCCGGCCGAGTGCGTCGCGGTTCACCTGGTGGTCGAGGGTCGGGTCCACGGCGTCGGACGCCGCGAGCAGGCGGATCGGGGCACCGCCGCGTGACGCGAAGGGCCTCGGATCGGGCCACTCCACGGTCAGCCGCCGCGTCACGAGCCGTCCTCGACCGGGTCGCCGGCGACGCGGTCCTCGTGCGCGAGGGCGTCGCTGGCCACTCGGCCCTCGCCCCGCGTCCGCAGCGTCCGCGACCCGGATAGCGTGGACGCCAGCTCCCCCACGGGCTCGGTCCGTCGGCCTCCCGGCGGGACCAGCTCGACGATCGTCGCATCGATCTCGGGCTGACCGTGGTACAGCGCGAGGGCCACGCGGTTGTGCCCGTCGATGACCCAATAGCGGTCCGCGTACTTGACGACCTCGATCGGCGGCAGGATGGCGAGCGCGTCCTGGGCGCGGTTGAGGCGCTGCCATCGCGCCGACCAGTTCTGGCCACGGAACTGTTTCAGCGGCAGGAAGTCGCTCCCGCGCTGGTCGCCGCCACCGACCGCCGTCCCGGCGATCTCGTCGACCGGGATCGTGCGCAGCCCGACCTGCATCGGGCGGGCACGCCGGACGTCCGGGTGGACATCGTTCAGGTATGGCAACGGGATGGCGCCGCGGCGGCGCACCCGCCGGACGCGCATCCCCGGTCGCTCGGCGATCGATCGCTCGACATCCGTGACCGCCTCCCCGACGCGCTCTACCAGTGGCTCGACCGCGGCCGCCATCGTGGCCAGTGCTTCCTTCGCCGGGCGCGTCACGCGGCGGATCCGCCCCGGCCGTGCGTCGGGATCCTCGGTGTGATCGTCGTTCGTCATCCCGACGAGTGTGGCGCATCGGGCGAGAACGGTCGGTCGACGGCAGATGGCGTGCTGAGCGCGCGGTAGCATCGACGCAGGAGGTGAGCCATGGCGATGGTGGCAGGGACCGTGGAGCTGTCCCGATGGTGGTGGACCTTCATCCTGCGCGGCGTGCTGGCGATCCTGTTCGGCGTCGTGGCGTTCATCTCGCCGCCCGCGACGGTCGCCGTGCTCGTGCTGCTCTTCGGGGCATGGGCCCTGGTCGACGGGATCTTCGACATCATCGCGGCGTTCCAGCACCGGACCATGGACCGATCGTGGTGGCTGACGATCCTGGAGGGTGCGGTCGGCATCATCGCGGGCGTGCTGGCGCTGGCCTTCCCGGCCTTGGCCGCGGCGTCGTTGTTGCTGTTGATCTCGGCGTGGTCGATCGTGACCGGCGTGATCGAGGTGATCCTCGCCATCCGTCTTCGCGAGCAGATGACCGGTGAGCTGTGGCTGGCGATCGGCGGCATCCTGTCGATCGTCTTCGGCGTGCTGCTGTTCCTCTTCCCGACCGCCGGTGCGCTGACGATCGTCTGGATCATCGGCGCGTTCGCGATCATGTTCGGCATCGCGCTGATCGCGCTGGGCTGGCGACTGCGCGGCATCCATCAGCGGCTCGGGGCCACCACCTAGATCGGCCGGCGCCGCTGTCGGCGGCGCCGACGCCTGGCCGAGCTACGCGGGCGCCGGACTGCGGATCGCGGAGCGGCGCACGACGAGCCGAGGCTCGAGGACGACATCGGCGACCTCGGAGCGGTGCCGGCTGTTGTCGATCATGTCGAAGAGCAGCGTGGCTGCGACGCGCCCCATCTCGACGCCATCCTGGCTCACCGTGGTGAGCGGCGGGATGGTGAACTCCGCGAGGTCGATGTCGTCGAAGCCGACGATCGACAGGTCGTCGGGCACCCTGATGCCGGCCTCGTAGGCCGCCTCCATCAGCCCCATGGCCGTGGTATCGGACGTGGCGTACAGGGCAGTCGGACGCGCCTGCCCGTCGCTCCAGTCGACGAACATGCGGCGACCGAGCTCGAGGGCGGGACCGGGATCCTGGTCCGTGATGAACACCCCGATCCGGTCGGCGACTCCGTGGTCCCGCATGAACCGCTCGTAGACGTCGATCCGCTGCCGACCGTCGTACGTGCGGTTGTCCGACACGCACACGATCGACCGATGTCCGAGCTCCCAGAGATGCTCCATCGCGAGCAGGGTGCCTCGGACCCCGTCCGAGTACACGCCCGGGATCTGCCGTCGGGTGGTGCGGTCGGTGACGCCGATCGCGTAGCGATGCTGCTGGGCGAAGCGGTCGAAGGACGCCTCGCTCCCCTCGATATCGCCGATGAGGATGATGCCGTCCGCATGCGAGCTCTCGAACATCGAGCTATAGGAGAGCGCGAGATCCGGTCGGTAGTCGACGTGGCCCAGGAACAGCCGATAGTCGCGCTCCCGGGAGACCTCGTTGATCCCGCGGAGGATCTGGATATGGAAGGGGTCGGAGATGTCGCGGGCGATGACCCCGAGCAGTGAGCTCCTGCTCCCGCGCAGCCCGCGAGCCAGCAGGTTCGGTTTGTAGCCGAGTTCGGCCGCGATCGCGAGCACCCGCTGACGCGTCTCCTCCCGGATCGGCACGCCGCTTTCCCGTCCGTTGAGGATGCGCGAGACCGTGGTGATCGACACGCCGGAACCGTGAGCCACGTCGCGCAAGGTCACCGTCGACGCGTTGGGTCGAGACGGCTCCACGCGTCGCTGCCCTCCTGTCAGAACCTCTTGACTCCGCTGTCCGCGTGACTATATCCTCCCGACGCTTAGCGTCAAGCGCAAACGTTAAGCGCTATCGATAAGCCTCAGCGTTACGCGTCGCACCACCCCAGTCAGTTCGCGAGGGGAGGAGAGCGTGTCGGAGTATCCCAGCTTCGCACTCACGGGGCAGACGGCCCTGGTGACGGGAGCTGCGCGCGGCCTCGGGCGGTCGATCGCGCTTGCGCTCGCGGATGCCGGGGCCGATGTCGCGCTCGGGTTGCGCCGGGACGGCACCGCAGACGACCTCATCGCCGCGATCGAGGCCATGGGCAAGCGCGCGATGGCCGTCCAGATGGACGTCACGCGCATCGGCGAGATCGCCCCCGCCATCGACGCCGTCGTGGAGCGCTTCGGGCGACTCGACATCCTGGTCAACAACGCCGGACTCGGGCCCGAGAACCTGGCCGTCGACGTCACTGAGGCCGACTACGACCTGACGATGGCGGTCAACGTCAAGGGCCTGTTCTTCGTCAGCCAGGCGGCCGGGCGGGTCATGATCCGGCAGGGCAGCGGGCGGATCGTGAACCTCAGTTCACAGGCCGGGTTCATCGCGCTGCCGACCGAATCGGTCTACTGCGCCTCGAAGGCTGCGGTCGCCCATCTGACCAAGTGCCTGGCCGTCGAATGGGGCCCGCACGGGATCACGGTGAACGCCGTCGCCCCGACCTTCATCCGGACCGACGGCACGGCTGACGCGCTCGCCGACCCGGCCTTCGAGGCCGACGTCCGGGAACGCATCGCGGCCCTGCACCGGATCGGCGATCCCATGGACGTTGCCGGAGCGGTCGTCTACCTGGCCTCTCCGGCCGCATCGCTGGTCACCGGGGTGACCCTCCTGGTCGATGGCGGATGGACCGCCCGTTGAGTGATGGACGCGACATGACCGACGCCCGATCCAGCACGGACGCCGCCGCCGTCCCCGAACCGGCGGGGCGCTTCGGGCGGACGCCGGAGATGCGCGCGCGGGCCGCCCGCGTCGTCCGCAACAGCGGGATCTCCCTCGCGTTCCTCGTGCTGATCGTGCTCGGCGCGACCCAATCCGAGCATTTCCTGACGTTCGAGAACTTCTCGAACGTCGCGCGCCAGGCGTCGATCGCCGGGATCCTCGGCATCGGGATGACGTTCGTGATCCTGACCGCCGGCATCGACCTGTCAGTCGGGTCGATCCTGGGCATCGTCGCGATCGGCTATGCCGCCCTGCTGGCCGGCGGGGTCCCGTGGCCGCTCGCGATCCTGCTGGCGCTCGCGTTGGGTTCGCTCGTCGGCGCGATCAACGGGCTGGGCATCACCAGGGGCGGCATCCAGCCGTTCATCATGACCCTGGGGATGCTCGTCATCGCCCGCGGTGTCACCCTCACCTACTCCGACGCCAAGCCGATCCGGGCCGGTGCGGCTGCCCCCGACATCGCCTGGATCGGGACCGGTTCGGTCGGCCCACTGCCGGTTCCCTTCCTCATGTTCATCGGCATCGCGCTGCTGGCGTGGTTCACGTTGCGCTACACGACGTTCGGCCGCCAGGTCTACGCCGTCGGCGACAACCTCGAGGCTGCACGGCTCTCGGGGATCCCGACGCGGCGCGTCATCTTCAGCGTCTACGTGATCAGCGGCCTGTGCGCCGCGATCTCGGCGCTCATCGTCGTCGCGAGGCTCGGAGCGGCCGAGGCCACCCAGGGCGAGGGCTTCGAGCTCGACGCCATCGCGATCGTCGTGATCGGCGGTACCAGCTTGTTCGGCGGATCGGGTGGGATCGGCGGAACGCTCGTCGGCGCCGGCATCGTCGCCGCTGTCAACAACCTGCTCAACCTGCTGGGCGTTCCGCCGTTCTCACAGCGGATCGCCAAGGGCCTGATCATCCTCGGCGCTGTCCTCCTGGAGCGGCGCACGAGGGGCCAGGAGGAAGGCAGGTGAGCCCTTGATCGATGAGGCAGATCGAGGGTCGCCGTCGTTTCGTCCCGGACGGCGAGGTCGCGAGAGATGACTCGAACGAGGGACGGAGGGAGCTGATGAACCAGGGCAGGAGGAACGCACGGATGGTGTGGAAGCGACAGATCGGGGCACTCGGCGTGATCGCGATGATCGTGCTCGCCGCGTGCAGTCAGGCGACGCCAGGCGGGAGTGGATCGCAGAAGCAGGTGATCGGCTTCTCGCAGGCGAACGGCAGCGACGAGTGGCGGACGAACCAGAACAAGAAGGTGGCGGAGAACTGCAACCCCGTCGCGCAGACGCTCATCTCGGACGCGCTCGGTGACGATGCCGTC
>DATBMM010000017.1:0-2703 GCA_036554825.1 Candidatus Limnocylindrales bacterium | reverse complement strand
TGCGCGACGGGACGCAGGGCGAGAACATCACGCTGTCGCTCGCCGACAAGCTGCGCATCGCCCGGATGCTCGATGAGTACGGGATGCCGTACATCGAGGGCGGCTGGCCGGGGTCGAACCCCAAGGACATCGACTTCTTCGCCGCTGCGCGCACGATGCGCTGGGAGACCGCCCGGCTGGCCGCGTTCGGCTCCACCCGGCACCGCTCGAACCGGCCCGCTGACGACCCCAACCTGCGCGAGCTGGTCGCCGCCGAGACGCCGGTCGTCACGATCTTCGGGAAGTCGTGGCTGCTCCACGTGACCGAGGTCCTCGGCGCGACGCCCCAGGAGAACCTCGACATGATCGCGGACTCCGTCGGCTTCGTCGCCGACCGCGGTCGCGAGGCCGTGTACGACGCCGAGCACTTCTTCGATGGCTACCGGGCGGACCGCGACTACGCCCTCGCCACCCTGCGCGCCGCGCGGGAGGCGGGGGCACGCACGCTGGTCCTGTGCGATACGAATGGCGGGACGCTCACCGACGAGCTGACGCGGATCGTCGGGGACGTCCGCTCGGCACTCGAGGGCGACCCGGACGCGCCTGCCCTGACGTGGGGTATCCACACCCACAACGACGCCGAGCTGGCGGTCGCCAACTCGATGGCCGCCGTGGCGGCCGGTATCCGGCACGTGCAGGGCACGATCAACGGCTACGGTGAGCGTGCCGGCAACGCCAACATGGTCTCGATCCTCGCCAACCTGGCCCTCAAGACGGAGCATGAGCTGGTGCCCGCCGGGGGCGGTCGGCTGGAGGGCCTGACCGAGCTCTCGCGCAGTGTCGCCGAGATCGCCAACGTGACACCGAACGACTACCAGCCGTACGTCGGCCGGTCAGCCTTCGCCCACAAGGGCGGTGTCCATGGGGCGGCCGTCGCGAAGGTCGAACGGTCGTATCAGCACGTCGATCCGGGGTCGGTCGGCAACGCCGGCCGGCTGGTCGTGTCGGAGCTCGGCGGTCGGGCGAACACCTCGATCCGGGCGCGCCAGCTGGGTCACGAGCTCGAGGGCGTGGTCGACCCGCGCGAGTTGTCGCTGCTGATCAAGCAGCTCGAATCCGAGGGCCTCGCCTTCGAGGGCGCAGAGGCCTCCTTCGAGTTGCTCATCCGGCGCCACGCGGCGGACTACGCCGCGCCGTTCCGGATCGTCGACTACACCTGTCTCGTCGAGCAGCGCGGTGGACACGAGCTGCTGGCCGAGGCGACGGTGAAGGTCGAGGTAGCCGGCGAGACGCTTCACACCGCAGCCGACGGCAATGGCCCGGTGAACGCGCTCGACGCGGCGCTGCGCAAGGCGCTCCGGGCGTTCTATCCGGCCATCGACGACGTCCACCTCGTCGACTACAAGGTCCGCATCCTCGACGGCGAGGCGGCGACCGCGGCGCGCACCCGCGTCATCATCGATTCGCAGGACGGCGCACGCACCTGGTCGACGATGGGCAGCGACACCAACATCATCGCGGCGTCGGCCCAGGCCCTCGCCGACTCACTGGAGTACGCGATCTGGAAGTCCGGCGCCGAGCTGCGCCGCCGCGACGAACGCCACTTCACCACGATCCCAGAGCCCGAAGCCGACCCCGCGACCCCGAGGAGGTAGCCCGCATGTCCCCCGACGACCGCGCCACCGCGCCGCTCCGCCTCGCCCGCTGGACGGTGTCGTCGGGCTCGAACGCCCGGAGCCGGGGCGCCGTCATCATCGACTCGGGCGAGCATCACTGGCAGGCATCGGCGGAGGGCGTGGGGGCGATCGACGCGCTCTACAGGGCGGTCGACGACGCCATCTCCGAGGTCCTCGATGGGCACCCGCGCCTGCTCGCCTACGACATCCATGCCCTGGGCGAGGGGACCGACACCATCGGCGTGGTCACGGTGCGCATCGCGCCGCCGCTGGCGTCGGGCGAGCGCGGCGAGGGCGAGTACGACGGGGAGGCGCGCGGGCCGAACATCATCGCCGCCTCGATCGAGGCCTACCTCGTCGCCCTCAACAAGCTGCTCGGGGAGGAGCACTGGGAGGGCGCCCCGGAGGCGGCCGCGGCGACCGGGACTCGCGCGCGACGCAAGTCGCCCGTATCGGCCGGGACGGCGCGCGAACGCCGAGCCGAGCTGGACGAGGATGCCGGCGAGATCGACACGGTGGATTGGTTCAACCAGTAGCGTTCACGATCCGCGGATCGTTCCACGCGCGGCGCGCGGGGGCCTCGTTCAGCCGGGCGCGAGCTCCAGGTCGCGGCGGCGCATCGCGCTGACGATGACGATGACCACACCGAGCGCGATGAGCACGTCGCCGATGCTGAAGACGTTGGTGAACGGTACCCAGGCCGGCAACACGAAGATGTCGGTCAGCGGTCGCAACGCCGGTTCGGCAAGGATCGTGCTGTTCGAATAGGTGGTCGGCTCGCCACGTCCGAGACTGGCCATCGCCCCGGCGTCGGCCGGCATGTAGCCGCCGTTCGCGACGATCGCCGTGAGGTTCGAGATCGCGCCCAAGGCGATCACGGGCATCCCGGTGATGCGGGCGTTCATCAGCACGGCGCCGATCACGACGGCCGTCGAGAGGACGTAGATCGGCGGGCCGAGGTCACCGATGACCTCGGTCACGGCCGGCGTGAACAGGACGATCTGGACCAGCAGCCCGGCCACCATGATCGGCCCGTAGCGGATGCGCA
>DATBMM010000144.1:0-11380 GCA_036554825.1 Candidatus Limnocylindrales bacterium | reverse complement strand
GGCCGTTCGCGCTTCGTTCCTTCAAAGAGGGCGAACCACCCGGCAATGCAACCGGGGCCCACGTTTCATACGCAGGGCTCCCCAGCGATGTCCGGGTGGGAGATCGGGTCCTCCTCGCGGACGGGGCTGCAGAGCTTCGAGTGGTGCGCGTGTCCGATGACGTCGAGACAGAGGTCGTTCGGGGCGGAACCGTTCGTTCTCGAACCGGCGTGGCCATCCCTGCCGACCGGCTCTCATCGCCTGCCCTCACGCCCAAAGACCGCGCCGATCTGCCAGTGGCGATCGAGCTCGGTGCAGATTTCGTCGGACAGTCGTTCGTCCGGGGGCCTGAGGACATCTTGGCTCTTCGGGCCCTGCTCGGGCCGACCGGGCCGCACATCGTCGCGAAGATCGAGACGCGTCCGGCGGTCGAGTCGTTTGACGCCATCCTCGACGTCGTTGATGCCGTGATGGTCGCGCGCGGCGATCTCGGCGTGGAGATGCCGTACGAAGAGGTGCCACTGATCCAGAAGGAGCTCGTCCGTCGGGCGCTTGACCGCGGCGTGCCGTCGATCGTCGCCACCCAAATGCTCGAGTCGATGATCACCTCGCCACGTCCGACGCGCGCCGAAGCGAGCGACGTTGCGAATGCCGTATTCGACGGTGCCGACGCGATCATGCTCAGCGCCGAGACTGCGATCGGTGCAAATCCCGTGCTCGCCGCGGAGGCTGCGACGCGAATCGCGTTGAGCTGCGAGGCCGCCGGTGCCTCGCACCTGCCGGTGGGCATGACGCCCTCACGAGCGACTGACGTCGGTGCGCTCGCGTATGCGGCCGCGGCGTTGGTAAAGGCGGACCCGAGCGTCGAGGCCATCGTCTGCTACACACGCACCGGCCGGACCGCACGGATCCTGTCCGCGCTCCGGCCCGGCGTGCCGATCCTCGCCTTCTCACCGGGCCCCCACGTAGCCGCGCGTCTGGCGCTCGCCTACGGCGTGTTCGCTCGGACATGTGCGCCGCTGGAAGGGTCATCGGATCGGCTTGGCGGGTTGGAGTCGCTACTCCATGAGTCACGAGTCCTGCCCGCAGGCGCCTCGGTCGTGTTCGTCACATCCGCGGGAAGTCCTGGATCGGCGCCTGACGCGCTCGCCGTTCGTCGCGTTGCAGGCGGCCTGGACCCGCACGCGACCGATCTCGAGAGCGACAAGGAGATCTGAGCTCGCCAGCTCGCGGGGCGATTCGCAACGAGGCGCATGCCCGGGTGGTCGGGTCAGCAAATGGCGCGCACCGACTCTGACGATCGTGCCCGACACGTAATCAGGGATGTGTCGACGGTCCGGGCCCGGCCCCTCGAAACTTCGCGAGGATGCTCCATGCCGTCACCGCGGCCCACACGCCTTCGAGTAGAAGGAATCCCCACTCCTCTCCGAGGGCGGCCAGCACGGCTAGGAGCGAACTCCCGACCAGGTTGAGGATTAGATAGGGCCATGACAGAGGGTCGATTCGTTCCATCTGCCCGCCCACATATGCGGCAAGGATGAGGATTGCCCCGCCGACCTGAAGGACCTGCTCGATCGCGTCCATGGATATCGACCGCTTACCTCCTACGGATCGGGGAAGGCTCGGGCCAGTCTGGCGGTTACGTTCAAATCTCTCGGCAAACGACAATGACGACGGGATCGGCCGCTCGCCCGAGACCGCACCTGTAGGGACGCGACCTCTAGGATGGGGGCTTGCGAGCCCGACCCGATGTCCTGTTCGGCGTTTTCCTCACACCGACTGCCGCTGATCACCCCCGCGTTGTCGAGCAGGTGCTCGCCGCGGAGCGCGGAGGGCTGGATCTGGTTGGCATCCAGGACCATCCCTATCAGCGCCGCTTCCTCGACACCTTCGTGCTCCTCGCCGATCTGGCGGCACGGACGCAGCGCATCCGCTTCTTCCCCGATGTCGCGAACTTGCCGCTCCGCGGCCCGGTCATGATCGCGAAGGCGGCCGCAAGCCTCGATGTCATGAGCGGTGGCCGGCTCGAGCTCGGGATGGGGGCCGGGACCTTCTGGGACGCAGTCGTCGGGATGGGGGGTCCACGGCGGCGCGCCGGCGAATCGATCGATGCGCTCGAGGAGGCCGTGCGCCTGATCCGAGCCGTCCTCGACGGCGAGCGCGTGGTGCGGAGTGCCGGACCACACTACCCGGTCCCGGGCTATCCGCCCGGTCCACCACCCGCGCATCGGATACAGATCTGGATCGGTGCCTATCGCCGGCGCGGGCTCGACCTCATCGGTCGCCTGGGTGACGGATGGGTGCCGTCGATGGCTTACCTGGCGCCCGACGCATTTCCGGCTGCGGCCGCCAGGCTGGACGAGGCCGCCGCCAGAGCCGGTCGTGACCCGTCGGCCATCCGCCGCATCTACAACCTGGGCGGGGTGATCACCGATGGCCCCGTCGGCGACGAGCCGCTCGTCGGTCCGATCGACTTATGGATCGAGACGCTGACGTCGTGGGTTCTCGAGCTCGGGATCGATACGCTGATGTTCGCTCCACCCGAGACCGGCACGCGGGATGTCGAACGATTCGCAGCGGAGATCGCGCCCGCGGTCCGAGCCGCGATTAGCGCGCACTAAGGGGGGCCATCCGGGACTCGTCACCGACGACCAGTGGCGGTCACCCACCAAGTACGCCGCTGGGGAGCGTCATTCATGGTGCGTTCATGCGAGTTCTCGCGGTATGTCTTGTCGACTACCGACCATCGCGTTATGAACACTCACGACCCTCGCCTCCACGGCCCCAGCGCGCAAGTCGCTGCTTTGATCGACGATTCCCGTCGCTGGCCTTCTCCGTCGCTCCTCACGGATGCGATCCGGGGTGTCGTGGGCGGGTTGCTGGCGGCCGCGGGACGATGGCTGCGCGACCTTGGCTCAGCGACGCAGCTCGGCCCCGACCCCGAACAGGTAACGGGACGCGAAACCGGCGTCCGAACGTAGCACGAGCGACCACCGTCCCAGGTAGGAGGCCACGGATGGCTGCCAAGCGAGTCAGCAAGTCACTCGATCACGGCCTCGATCCGGAGCGCGTCGGCGCAATCTGGATGGACGCCGAGCGAGCGATGATCGCGCGCTGGCAAGATGGCCCGATCGTCGAGCGCCTTGAAAGTGGCGTGCCTCCGAAGCGCCCGGCTGTCGGGTCCGTACGGCGCGGCCCGGCACGACCATCCGGCGGTGGTCGCGTACCCGGTCACGGCACGGAAGGGCGCCACCTTGAGCTCCTTCGGGGCTATCTGGCCGACCTTGCCGCGCGTCTCGCGGATCTCGACGTCGTTGAAGTGGCCGGGCGTGGACTCCTGCATGAGCAGTTGGCCGACCTGCTGCGCCGATTGGCCGGGCGTGGCGAGGGCGACGTCGAGGTGATGACTCGGAAGACTTCGCGCCGGCCCACCGAGCGCCAGCTGGCGGCGCGGTTGCGGGAGATGGTCGGGGCGCAGCTTCCCCGAGAAACACTCGGATCGTACCGCTGGACCGGGCCTCAGCCGACGACCGCTTCGGGGCGGCCACTACCGCCGGCCAGCGGCGGGCAACGCAACCCGAAGCCTCGTCACCTCCCGGAGCGTCGCGAGATCGAACTCGAGGTCGAGATGATGCTTGTCGATGATGCGGCCGCTCTGTAGGCAGTTGACACGTTGTTGCGACCCGACTCAAGGGATCCAGCCGCCACTGAGACTGGCCAGCACCGTCCGCGCCTGCTGACTGGTGATCGGCCGACAGGTCCACTCCATCTGGGGCATTTCGTCGGAACGCTCAACAACCGCGTTCGTCTCCAGGAGACGCACGACACGTTCATCCTCGTGGCGGATCAGCACATGCTGACCACCCGGCTGGACCGTCTGTCCGAGATCGAGGCGAACATCCGGGAGGATGTGCTTGGCAACCTCGCGGTCGGCGTGGATCCAGGGAAGGCCACGATCTACCTCCAGTCGCGGGTGCCCGAGACGGCAGAGCTGTTTCTCTACATTTCGATGCTCGTGTCCGTCGCGCGGGCGCAGCGGATCCCGACTCTCAAAGACAAGCTGCGCGAGATACATGTCGCGAAGCCGTCTTACGGTCTGCTGGGCTACCCGATACTTCAGGCGGCCGACATCCTGCTCGTAAGGGGTGAACTCGTCCCCGTCGGGCCTGATCAGCTCGCCCACGTCGAGCTGGCTCGCGAGATCGCTCGCGGGTTCAACGAGCGTTTCGCGCCTCTGTTCCCTGTCCCGAATGGCGTGTCGCCGAAGTCGGGCACCCTTCCCGGCACCGATGGGTCACCGAAGATGAGCCGATCAGTCGGGAACACGATCAACCTCTCGGATGACGCGAACGTTGTCCGGGCGAAGGTCATGTCGATGTACACCGATCCAACCCGGCTCCGCGCGACCGACCCCGGACACGTCGAAGGGAATCCCGTGTTCGCCTACCACGACGCGTTCAATCCGAACGCGGATGAGGTCGCCGACCTGAAGGCTCGGTACGTCACCGGACGCGTTGGCGACGTGGAGGTAAAGGAGCGACTCGTCGCCGCCCTAAACGCCTTCCTCGACCCGATCCGACAGCGTCGGATTGAACTGCTGGCGGAAAACCCCTCGATCGTTGATGACGTCCTGCGATCCGGAACGGCTCGTGCGCGGAGCGAAGCTGCCCAGACACTTCGGCAGGTTCGGACAGCCATGCACATCGACTACTTTGCCTAGGCGACACGGCTCCGACGCCTCCACCGAAGTCGGGCCGCAGACACCGACTGCCTTGACCGAGTTGACTGCAGACATCGTCGTCTGTCGCCGCTGCCCGCGACTCGTCGCGTGGCGAGAGCGTGTTGCCACGGAGAAGGTCGCGCGCTTCGCCGAGGAGACCTATTGGGGTCGACCCCTTCCCGGTTTCGGCGACCCCGACGCAAGAGTCTTCGTCCTTGGACTGGCGCCGGCCGCGCATGGTGGGAATCGGACGGGTCGAATCTTCACGGGCGATCGATCGGGCGACGTCCTGTACCGCGCACTCCACGCGACCGGTTTCGCCAATCAATCAACCTCAACCCGGGTTGATGACGGGCTGACTCTGACCGGTCTCTACGTGGCCGCAGCCGTTCGCTGCGCTCCGCCGATGAATCGGCCAACGATCGACGAACGCGACAATTGCGCCCCGTTCCTAGTTCGCGAGCTTGCCGCGCTATCTCGAGTGCGGGTGATCGTCGCGCTCGGCGCATTCGCCTGGGATGCGGCCCTGAGGACCATCGTGAGTGATGCAGCGCCGATGCCACGACCGAGACCGCGCTTCGGGCACGGCACGGAGGCAGTCATTGGGTCGTATCGGCTGATCGGCTCATTTCATCCGAGTCAACGGAACACATTCACTGGCAAGCTCAGCCCGCTGATGCTCGAAGCCGTGTTGCGGCGCGCCGACGAGCTCGCGGGCAGCTAAACGATCTCTGCTCATTGTTGCGCGGCCAGGCCGCGAAGGACCGCGGGCAGGATGCCACCGTGGCGGTAGTAGTCGACGTCGATCGGGCCGTCGAGGCGGGCGACGACCTCGAAGGACCGCTCGCGGCCGTCGTCGTCGCTCCGCGCGACGACCGTGAGCCTGCAGCGCGGCGCGAGGCTGGCCGCGATTCCGACGACCTTGAACGACTCGCGACCGGTGAGACCGATCGACGCGGCGCACTCACCTGGCAGGAACTCGAGCGGCAGGACGCCCATCCCGACAAGGTTCGAGCGGTGGATCCGCTCGTAGCTCTCAGCGATCACCGCGCGGATGCCCAGGAGCGTCGTCCCTTTCGCCGCCCAATCCCGCGACGACCCCGAGCCGTATTCGCGGCCGGCGATGACGATGAGCGGCACACCCTCGCCCCGATAGCGCATCGCGGCGTCGAAGATGAACTGCTCTTCGCCATCCGGCAGATGGACGGTGTACGGCCCTTCCTTGCCCTCGGCAAGCTCGTTGCGGAGGCGGATGTTGCCGAACGTGCCTCGCATCATGACCTCGTGATGGCCACGCCGCGCGCCATATGAGTTGAACTCCAGGGGCGAAACGCCTTGTTCCTGAAGCCACTGGCCGGCGGGTGACCACGGAGCGATCGAACCCGCCGGCGAGATGTGATCGGTCGTCACCGAGTCGCCGAGGATGGCGAGCACCCGGGCACCGACGATGTCGCTGACAGGCGCTGGGGTGAGGGAGACACCGTCGAAGAAGGGCGGCCTGGCGGCATACGTCGAGTTCGCATCCCAGGCGTAGCGGTTGCCGGCCGGGGTCGGCAATGCCCTCCAGCGGTCGTCGCCCTCGAACACCACGGCGTACGTTCGGCGGAACAAGTCGGGATCGATCGACTTGTTGATGACAGCCCGGATCTCGTCGGGTACCGGCCAAAGCTCCGAAAGCATGACCGGCTGCCCATCGCCGTCGTGTCCGAGCGGCTCACTCGTCAAGTCGATGTCGACCCGCCCGGCAATGGCAAAGGCAACCACAAGCGGAGGTGATGCAAGATAGCTCGCGCGCGCGAGGGGATGGATGCGCCCCTCGAAGTTCCGGGTCCCGGACAAGACCGCGGCGACGACAAGCTCGTTCTCTTCTATCGCCCTGGCGATCGGCTCGTCGAGTGGGCCCGAGTTACCGATACACGTGGTGCAGCCGTAGCCGGCGAGGGCGAAGCCCAGCTGCTCGAGTGGTGCCATCAGACCGGCTGCCTCGAGATAGCCGATGACCGCCCGCGAGCCCGGCGCCAGCGACGTCTTGACGGTCGGTCCAACGGAGAGCCCGCGTGCCACCGCGTTCCTCGCCACCAAACCTGCACCCACCATCACGGTCGGATTGGAGGTGTTGGTGCACGACGTGATTGCTGCGATCGCCACCGACCCGGTCCGAATCGTCCCTACCCCTGTCCCAAGGCGGATCCGAACCGTCGGATACGGGTCGTCGTTGAACGCGGTCGCTTCCCGCTCGGTTTGGTCGGGCTCTTGGTCGCGCTCGCCGCCACGCGCATATGAAGGCGGGTCGCTGGCGGGGAACGAGTCGGCGGATGCAACCTCGACGATGCCTTCGACCGGCGAGCGAGGCTCCCAGTCGGCCGGCTCTGGCCGGCGTTGCCCACTCGGGAAGTTCGTCCGAAAGTCCTCACGGAGGGCATCGAGGGCGACTCGATCCTGCGGCCGGCGTGGCCCGGCGACCGATGGGGCGACCGACGTGAGATCGAGTTCGAGGAACGCATCGAAGTCGGGGCCAGCGCCTGGGTCACGCCACAGACCCTGTTCCTTCGCATAGCGTTCGACAAGGGCCGTGCTCTCATTCGAACGCCCCGTCAGCCGGAGGTAGGCGAGCGTCTCGTCATCAATCGGGAACAGCGTTGCGGTCGCCCCGAACTCGGGGCTCATGTTGCTGATGGTCGCCCGATCGGCCAACGATAGACCTGCCAGGCCGTCGCCGGCGAACTCGACAAACGAGCCGACGACGCCATAGTCGCGGAGCATCTCCGTCACGACGAGGACCAGGTCGGTGGCGGTCGAGCCCTTCGGCAGCTCACCGTGGAGTCGCACGCCGACGATCCGCGGCATAGGCACGTAGAGCGGCTGACCGAGGAGCACGGCCTCAGCCTCGATCCCGCCGACGCCGTAGCCCAGAACGCCCAGCCCGTTGACCATCGTCGTGTGCGAGTCGGTTCCGACGAGCGTGTCGGGGAATGCCACTCGGCCCCGGTCGTCTGAGCGATCGGCGACCACCGTGGCTAGGTACTCGAGGTTGACCTGATGGACGATCCCGGTTCCCGGTGGAACGACCCGGAGCCCCTGGAATGCGGTCTGGGCCCAGCGCAGCAGTTGATACCGCTCGCCGTTGCGCCCGTACTCGCGCTCGACGTTGAAGGCGAACGCGCCGGGTGTCCCGAATTGGTCGACCTGCACCGAGTGGTCGATGACGAGATCAGCCGGCACCAGCGGATTGACCTTCGCTGGGTCACCGCCGAGTTCGGCGATGGCGTCGCGCATTGCTGCCAGGTCCACGATCGCGGGCACGCCGGTGAAGTCCTGGAGGATGACCCTGGAAGGCATAAACGGAATCTCGGCATCGGCCTCGTGACCCGGGCGCCAACTAGCGAGGACCTCCACGTCCGTTGGGCGCACCAGGCCATGCCCGGCGTGGCGTAGGGCGTTCTCGAGCAGCACGCGTAACGTCACGGGAATGTGATCGAGGTCCAACTGGTCGGCAAGGACCGCGAGTCGGTAGTAATCGGGAAGTCCCGGGCCGAGGCTCGACCGCGCGCCGAATGGGTCGTGTTCAGCCAACGGCAACTTCCCTCCCTATCGGCTTACGTCAACCAGAACTGTATGCCCCGGCGAGACGCGAACATTCGCTTGCGGTCCGCTCCAGGTCGGCTCGGAGGCGGTGACCAGATGTGGCCGTTCACCGGCCGTTCACTCGATTTCGCGCGTTCCTTCAAGCACGACGGTCATCGTGAGAGCCGGTTCAATCTGTTCGTGAACAGGAGCGATACCGATGAAGAGGATCCTGATCGCCTATGACGGCGACGAGCCTGCGCGTCGCGCGCTTGAACGAGGCGCCGAACTGGCGCGGGCGTTCGGAGCCGATTTGGCCGTGATCAGCGTCACTCCGTGGCGGAGGGGCCGACTTCCGACCGATCCGTGGGATGATGCCGAAGCTCACGCCAAGGCTCTCAAGTCAGCCAGCGACTGGCTGGGCGAGCGGGGTCTTTCGGCCGAGCTGCTGTCGCCCGCGGGCGATCCCAAACAGACCATCGAGTCCGCTGCCGAGGCGGGCGACTTCGACACGATCATCGTCGGATCTCGCGGCCTTGGCCCCGTTGGTCGCTTCATGCAGGGAAGCGTCTCCGAACACCTCGCCACCAACGCCAAGGCGACGGTCATCGTAGCGCGCTGACGAGACCACAACGGAAGAGGAGCCAATCACCGATGCGTGCATTGCTTGCATACGACGGTTCGGCTGGCGCCGACGAGGCAGCGGCGCTAGCCGAGGCGATCGCCTGGCCGAGTGACTCGGTCCTAAGGGTCGTCAGCGTGGTCGAACCGATCATGACTGCGATCCCCGGGCCTTGGGATCGGGGCGCCGCCCTTGCGCCCGAGCTCGACGCGGCGATCACGGCATATACCCACGAAACGATGGGCGAGGTCGTCGAACGCCTCGGCGCAGCCGGCAGGTCGGTCGAGGGCAAGGTACTGCGCGGCCGGGCCGCCAGCGCGATCATCGACGAGGCGCGCAGCGACCGCGCGGACCTGGTGATCGTTGGTTCGCGCGGCCATGGGACCATCGCATCGCTGCTCCTTGGGTCTGTCTCCAGCGAAGTCGTCGACCACGCACCATGCCCCGTCCTCGTCGCGCGAACGACGAGCCTGAGCCGCGTCGTATTTGCCACGGATGAGTCGCCGTCGGCCCAAGCAGCCGAGGGAATCCTGGCCGGGTGGCCGATCTTCGACGAGCTTCCCATCGACGTCGTCAGCGTCGCCGACGTGGTCCATCCCTGGACGACGGGGATCGCCCCGACCTTGTACAGACAGGTCCTGGACGCGTATGCAGCGGACCTTCGCCAGGCGAAGGTGGAGCACCAGCGCATCGCCGACGACGCTTCGGCGCGGCTCGGCGACGCCGGTCGCACCGCAGAGGCCGAGATGCGGGTCGGAGATGCGGCGGCCGAGGTGATCGCGGCGGCCGACCAGCGCGGCGCGGACCTCATCGTCCTCGGCTCACGCGGTCGCACCGGCGTTACCCGCCTCCTTCTTGGCAGCGTCGCTCGAAACGTCCTGTCCGGCAGCGGAGCATCAGTGCTTGTCGTCCGCGACGGCCCGGAGGAACAGGGCTGAAGCTGGGCCGCACCGAACTGACGGCTCGCCATCGACTTGGCTCGACACTCAACACGAAGGGAGACACATCATGAACGAGAGACGGATCCTGGTTGCCTATGACGGAACCGAAGAGGCCTACTGGGCTCTCATGCAAGCCGCCGATGCCGCACTGACGAGTGGTGCTTCGATCGGCGTGGTCACGGTCCTGCCCAAGCTCGCCACAGCCGCTACGGACGCTGCAGACATCCTGCGAGAGCACGAGCTCGAGCCCACCCTGCACACCCCGATCGGGGACGCCGCCACGGAGATCGCCCGGATCGCCCATGAGCACTCATACGACGCCATCTATGTCGGGCGTCGAGAGAATGGGTCCCTTGTCCGCGCGCTCGAGGGCAGCGTCTCTGAGGGCGTCGTCCAAGCCTCGGCCCGGACGACTGTTATCGCACGGTAGGCCTGGCGGCACCGACCGGGACAGCGGCGGGTTCGTCGAAGGGTTGCTACCGTCTCTCGTCGGACCCGTCCCGGCAACGGCTCTCAGCCGGCCCGCGTGACCCAGCTGGGTACTCGAGCATCGGCACTGCATCGGACGACCATGCATCGAGGATCGGTTCCACGATCCGCCACGATTCTTCGGCCTCGTCGTCGCGGATCGATAGCACGGGGTCGCCCTCCAGCACGGCCAGCAGCACACGGGCATACGCCGGCAAGCGTTCTGGGGCGAGGTCTGCGCTGAGTTCCAGCTCCTCTAGGTCGAATGGGTCGCCTCGGCCATTGATGTTGAGGCCGAGCGCCAGCCGGTCGGGATTGAGCTCCAGCCGCAGCAGGTTCGGCATGGGCTGGTAGTCCGCCCCAAAGGCGAGATGCGGGACATCCCGGTAACGGACGACGATCTCGCGCTTGTCCTGACCGATCGCCTTACCGGTGCGCAGGATGAAGGGCACGTCCGCCCATCGCCAGTTGTCGACACGGAGTGTCACCTCCGCGAACGTCTCTGTATCGCGTCCCGGATCCACACCTTCCTCGTCGACATAGGCCGGCAGCTCTCGATCGCCGACACGGCCCGGGCCGTACCTGGCGCGGAGGCTCCCCTCGACGACCTCGTCTCTGGTCGGCCGGCGCACGGCGCGCAGGAACTCGACCTTTCGGTCGCGCAGGTCCCGGGCGCTCATTGTTGCGGGTGCTTCCATCCCAACAAGGCTGACAAGCTGCAGGAGATGGTTCTGGATCATGTCGCGGAGGGCACCGGCCCGGTCGTAGTAGCCAGCGCGGCCCTCGAGACCCACCCGCTCGTCCCAGCGAATCTCGACCTGCTCTACGTTTTCCCGGTTCCAGAGTGGCTCAAACACCCGATTGGCGAAGCGGATCCCGAGCAGGTTCTGGACCGTTTGCTTGTGCAGGAAATGATCCACGCGGAACACCGCGTCCTCAGGGAACGCGTCGTGCAGGAGCGCGTTCAGGCGCCTTGCCGACTCAAGATCCTCCCCAAACGGCTTTTCCACGACGATCCGGGTCCCTACGGCAGGAGCCGCGCTGTGCACGGTCCGAATCGCTCGCTCAATCAGGGACGGCGGAATC
>DATBMM010000367.1:0-4264 GCA_036554825.1 Candidatus Limnocylindrales bacterium | reverse complement strand
GTCAGCAGGGCTTCAGTGTTGTGGCAGGTGCGAGCCACGAGATTCGCAGCCTGAAGCCGCGGTTTTGAGCGGGAATGGAGTTGGAGCCGACACGCAGATTCGAACTGCGGACCTGCTGTTTACGAAACAGCTGCTCTACCGCTGAGCTATGTCGGCCCGGGAGGGGGAGTATAGGCGATGGCCCCAAGACGCCCGGGGTCGGTCAGGGGCTGATCTCGGCCCGGTTCCGCCCGTTCACCATCGGCTGGGACGCGACGCCTGGCTCGACGATCAGGGTACCGGCCATCCCCTCGTGGATCGTGCACACGAATGGGTAGCTCCCCGGCTCGGGCGGGGCGAGCGATAGCTGCTCGGACTGGCCCGGTTCGACGATGGTCCGGGTGGCCGCCCTCATCCCCGACGTGAACACGAGGTTGTGGGGCTGACTCGACCCGTTGCGGAACGTGATCATCAAGGGTCCGGTGCTCGCCACGGTCACCTCCGCGGGTTCGAACGCCAGCCGCTCGCCGGCCGCCGTCTCGACGAGGACGTGCGCGACACCGGTCGGTCCGGGCGACCCACCGCCGGACGGTTCACAGCCCAGCGCGACCACCGCGACCGACCCGGCCAGCGCCAGGTGCAGGAGCTTGGCCGTGGCGGTCCGAGCGGGTCCGCCTAACGGATGTCGACGCACGCCGTATATGTGCGCAGGTCGTCGTTCGACTTGTGGATGTTGACCGCGAGGTTCCCGGCGAACAGCTCGCCGATCGCGGCGGGGACTTCGGTGGTCGAGCTGCCGTTCCGCACGTTCTCCAGCGGGAACTTCGGCTGTGGCGTCAGGTCGTCGCACGTCCCCGGATGGATATGGGCCGGCATGTCCGGGTTGTCGGCCGGGTCGACCGTGATGTCGACGCGCGTGCGGCCGCCGACCTCGGTGAAGGCCACCGAACCGGTCACGCCGGAGGCGTTCAGGGTCTGCAACGTGATGGTCCGGGCCGGGGCGGCCGGCGCGGGCCGCGTGGCCACGATGACCACGGCCGCAACGGCGACGAGGGCGACGGCGATCACGAGGATCAGGGACCGATTCGGGACGGCGTTCCGGGCAGGAGCTCCGGTCATCGATGTCATTTGGTGGAACCTCGTACTGCGTGCTCTGATCGGCGACGGTCAGCGATGGATGGCGCGCGACCGCGCGGCCCGTCGCCGCGCCGAGGCGGCGGACCGGATCACGTTGGTGGTGCGCGGCTTCGGCGACGATGTGTCGCCGACGGCGAGGAGGCCGCCCATCTCCGACGGCGCCATCGGCCGCGCGAAGAGGTAGCCCTGACCGCGGGTCGCGCCCAGGGATTCGAGTGCCCGACGCTGCTCGGGCGTCTCGATGCCCTCGGCGACCGTGTCGAGTCGGAGGGTCGCGCTGAGATTGAGGATCGAGCGCACGAGCGCGCTCGAGTCGCTGCCCTCGTCGAGGCTGGCGACGAAGGAGCGGTCGATCTTGAGGATGTCGATCGGGAACTGGCGCAGGTAGCTCAGCGAGGAGTAGCCGGTCCCGAAGTCGTCGATGGCCAGCCGGATGCCGAGCTCCTTGAGCGCGCGGAACGCGGCGACCGTCGCGTCCACGTCGGCGACGAGCGTGGTCTCGGTGATCTCCAGCGTCAGGCACGACGGCTCGAGGCCGGACGACGCCAGCGCCCGCGCCACGTCGCCGACCAGGCCGGGGTCGGCGATCTGGCGTCCCGACAGGTTCACGCTGATCGAGAAGTCCGGCCGGCCTGTCTCGTCCTGCCAGCGGCGTGTCTGCTGGCACGCCACCTCGAGGATCCAGCGCCCGAGCTCGATGATCAGCCCGCTCTCTTCGGCGAGCGGGATGAACTCGGCGGGCGGGATGGAGCCCCGTTGCGGGTGATTCCAGCGCATGAGCGCTTCGGCGCCGGTGATCGCGCCGGTCTCCATGTCGACGATCGGCTGGTAGGCGACCTGGAGCTCGCCCCGCTCGAGGGCGCCATGGAGGTCAGCCTTCGACTCCATCCGCGCGACCGTGGCCTCGTAGAGACGCGCCTCGTACGTCGCGTGCCCGTCGCCGCCCCGGGCCTTGGCCGCGTACATCGCGATGTCGGCCTGGCGCAACAGCTCGTCGGCATCGCCGCTATCCACGTCGTGGATCGCGATGCCGATGCTCGCCCGGACGACGATCTGGCGCCCGTCGAGGTCGAACGGTTCGGCGAAGGCGGCCAGGATGCGGTCGGCCGCGGAACGGGCCTCGGCGGGATCCGCCTCCTCCACGATGACCGCGAACTCGTCCCCGCCGAGACGAGCGACGGTGTCGCCGGCCCTCGTCGCCGACTGGAGACGCTGGCCGACGCCGACCAGGAGCCGGTCGCCTTCGGCATGGCCGAAGCGGTCGTTGACGGACTTGAAATCGTCGATGTCGAGATAGAGGACCGCTGTCGGATCGGCGCCGCGCGACGCGCGCGCCAACGCGTGGTCGAGCCGATCGCGGAAGAGAGATCGATTCGCGAGGCCCGTGAGGACGTCGTGGAACGCCTGGTGGCGAAGCTGCTCCTCGAGCGCCTTGCGCTCCGTGATGTCGCGGTAGTTCACGACGACGCCGCCGACCGCCGGATCGTCGAGCAAATTCTTCACGATCGCCTCGAGCGTCCGCCACGTCCCGTCCGCATGGCGAGCCCGGAACTCCAGGCCCGCCTCGGATCCGCTGACCCGCGCGACCTCGGCGAACCGGCGCTCGACGGCTGCACGGTCGTCCGGATGGATGTCCGTCGTCGCCGGCCGGCTGGTGGGCCCGCTGGGCGGGCGACCGAGGATGCGTTCCACGGCCGGACTCTCGTAGCGGATCTGGCCATCCGGGCCGAGCACGACGATCCCGTCGGAGGCGTTCCGGACCAGCGAGCGGAACCGCTCCTCGCTGCGCTGCAGGTCGACCATCAGCAGTCGCTCGGTCGTCGCCTGCTCCTGGAGGCGACGATTGTTGGCGGCGAGTACCCGTGACGTGCCGCCGAAGGCCATGACGATCAGCCCGGCCAGGACAGTCGACGCGATGAGCGCGACGAGGAAGACCCCGAAGCGGGTGGCGTCGATCCGTCCCTCGATCCGCTGCGCGTCCTGGTACACGTCGTACACGCCGATGGGGTTGCCGTCGACGTTGCCGCGGATCGGCACGAACAGCTCGAGGTAGCGGCGCTTGGCGCTGGGGTCACCGTTGACCATCCCCTCGCCGACCGGGGCGCCGCCATCGCCGGCGTCGATGTACCTGGCGACCCCCTCGCCGCCGTACGCGCTCGCGAGCATCGGGCCGATCGACTCGCGCGTGCCGCGGAGCTCCGGTGAGCTGGAGTACACGATCCGGCCGTCGCGCGACCAGATGTTGATCCGCCTGATCTCGCCGGACAGGGTGAGGCGCTCGAGCTGCGCGTCGATCGCAGGATCGCGCTGGGCGTCGAGATCGAGGCTGGTCGCGTCGAGCTGGGGATCGAGGTAGCCGCGGACGATCGCCTCGACGTTCTGGACGGCCGACTGCTTGGAGGTCTCGCGCAGCTCCTCCGCTGCGCTGTTCGAGACCACGACCGCCATCGCGACGATCACGGCGACGGCCGGCACGACGACGAGCGCGTTGAGACGCGGCTGGCGCGGGAGGCGGCCAGCCGAGGCGACGGCGGCGCGAAGGTCGAGGGATGTCACGGTGCTGCGCCGCACCGTACGGAGGTCGGGTGCCAGTCCGCCATGGCCGATTGGTACCGGGGAGCGGTGGCATACCGCCATCCGGGCAGTCGGACCGGCGCACGCTAGACTGCGACGCACGCCACACGGGTGACGCCATGAGTGGGGACCCCCAGGAAGGAACCGTTCGAGGGCCACGCCGGTTCTCCCGGTGGACCCCGTACGTCGTCGGAGCAGCGGCCGCGCTCGGGGCCGTCCTCGTCTTCCAAGCCCTCGTCCCCGGCAGACCCGCGCTCACTCGCGACGATGTCGATGCCCGCATCGGCGAGGCGCTCGCGTCGGTGACGCCGGCGCCGGCATTCTCGGAGCTCGTCTACCAGGCAGTCCGGCCGTCCATCGTGCACGTCGAGATCGAGCGGCCGAACCCGGGCGGTGCAGCGGAGCCGGACGAGGGTGTCGGGAGCGGCGTCGTCGTCAATCTCGCCGGCGACATCCTCACGAGCCTGCATGTCGTGGCCGACGCGACCGCCATCACGGTGACCTTCGCGGACGGCACCCGTTCGCCGGCCGACATCGTCACGCGCGATCGCGACAACGACATCGCCGTCCTGCG
>DATBMM010000339.1:0-8630 GCA_036554825.1 Candidatus Limnocylindrales bacterium | reverse complement strand
CCCGCTCGTGCCGACCGGTCGAAACGCGGGCCGCACGATGTCGCGCGCGAGGCCCCAGTCATGCTCGGGCGAATCGACCGCGGATCCCGTCGGCTCCGGCGGCGGCACGTGACCGCTCACCGGCGCGCTCTCGTCGATCGGCGACAGGATGTCGGGCGGGGCGTCGCGGATGGCCGGGGTGGGCTCGTCGGACAGGTCGCGGGCGATGTCGCGTCCCACGTCCGTGCCGCCCTCGCTCGGGTCACGCTCCATCGTCACTCATCCTCCGTGCGTCGTCGGGGCTCGGTCATCGGCCGGTCCAGGTCGCCGGCCGTTTCTCCTGGAAGGCGCGCATGCCTTCCCGTTGATCCTCGGTCGCGAAGAGATCGAAGAACGCCTCGCGCTCGGCGCGGAGACCCGCGCTGAGGGGCAGCTCGGCCGCCGCGAGCACGGATCGCTTGGCGGCACGGACGGCGAGCGGCGGCATCGAGGCGATCGTATCGCCCAGCTCGAGCGCCGCATCGACCACGTCCGACGCGGGGACGACGCTGGTGACGAGCCCGGCCTCGCGCGCCTCGTGCGCATCCATCATCCGGCCGGTGAGGACGAGCTCCATGGCACGAGCCGTGCCGATGGCGCGCGTCAGCCGCTGCGTCCCGCCCGCACCGGGCATCACGCCGATCCGGATCTCCGGCTGGCCGAACCGGGCGTCGTCGCCGGCGACGATCAGGTCGCAGGTCATCGCCAGTTCGCAGCCGCCCCCGAGGGCGAAGCCGCGCACCGCGGCGATCAACGGGATCCCGATCGCCCCGAGGCGGTCCCACGATCCGAAGTGGCCGTCTGCGCGGAGTCCCTCGGGCGTCTGATCGGCCAGCTCGACGATGTCCGCGCCGGCCGCGAACGCCTTGTCGCCAGCGCCGGTCAGGATCGCCACGCGCGTCGACCCGTCGCGGTCCAGCCGCTCGAGCTCATCCGCCAGCTCCGACAGGAGGGCGAAGTTCAGCGCGTTCCTCGCCTCGGGCCGGTCGATGGTGAGGAGCGCGACGCCCGCGTGCCCCTCGACCGGGGCATCGACGCGGATGAAGCGGGTCGTCGGCACGGCGTCGGTCACGCTGGCTCCTCGCGGCTCGTCCGGGAAAGTATCCCCTACCCAGGAAGTCGCCACGCCCCCGAGCCGATGCATGCCGCCGATCAGCCGGGCCAGAGGTCGGGCGCGTCCTCGAGGACGAGGAGCGTCGCGAGACCGGGCGCGATCTCGCGGAGGTTGCGGCCGGCAGCCCGCATCGCGTCGGACGTCAGCCCCTCGTCCAGCGCGGCGCGGTCATCGAAGTGCATCGCCGTGATCATCACGAGGTCGGTCTCCGCACCCAGGGCGTCGCTCACCCGCCGGACCTCGGTCGCGCGCAGCCCCGGGGTCTCGGCGACCAGCGGCAGGTGCTCGGCGGCGTACCGCCGCTCGAACTCGGCGAGCGCGGCATCCCCACCCTCGGGTCGTCGGTAGAGCGCGAGCAGCGTGGTCATGTCGGGACCTCCATGGTGGGCGCCTCGTCGGCGCGTTCACGAGCGACGGCCTCGGTCGATCGATAGAACTCGGTCAGGGCGGCCTCGAGCAGCGGCAGGTGATCCACCAGCGAGTCGTGGCCGACGTCCGGGAGGATCAGGAGCCGCCCATCGCGGACCTGATGAGCGAGCGCCATGGCCTGCGGGATCGGCACGAACGGGTCGCGGTCGCCGGCGATGACCAGCGTCGGCGCGTCGATCGAGCGCAGCTCCTGCGCGGTGAGCAGCGGCTGCTCGGCGATGTCGGCCACGATGGCGTCGAGCAGGCGGCGCCAGCTCCCCGACCCGTGGGCGGGATCGTGCCGGGCGGCGAGACGTGCCGCCCACGCCGAGTCGTCCCGCGTGATGCGCTCGGGGTCCATCAGGCTCCGCCCGACCGACAGCCGCGGTTCGCGCTCGCTCCCGATGCTGATCGCCACGAGCGTCCGGATGCGGTCCGGGAAGCGCGCCGCGAAGTGGAGCGCTGTCATCCCGCCCATGGAGTACCCCAGCAGGTGGAACGACGCCAGACCGACGGCATCGACGAATGCGTCGACGTCCGCCACGAGGTCGACGGTCGTCCAGCTCTCGGAGGGGTCCCACGCCGTCCCGCCGTGACCGCGCGCGTCCGGCATGTAGCAGCGGAAGGCCGTCGCGAGGACCGGTCGGAGCCCGGCGAAATGGTCGCCACCGCTGCCGGTCGCACCGTGGAGCAGCACGAGCGGCGGGCCGGTACCGTCGACCTCGTACGCGGTCGCCCGGCCGTTCGCGTCGATCGTCGGCATCGTCCGGATGCTAGCCGACTATCCTCGGCGCGATGCCGACCCAGCGTCCCGCCGCCGGTCCCGAGGACCTCGCCACCGCCGTGGGGCTGCTCTCGGCCGCGTGGCAAGCCGGAGCACCGCACGTCGCCGGCACCCCCGCGTCGATCGAGTGGTGGTACGCGCTGAGCCATCCGGACCCGCTCGGGGAGCACGTTCGCCTGTGGTTCGACGGATCGCAGGCCGTGGGCTGGTCGTGGCATGAGCCGCCCGAGCTCGAGTGGCACGTCTAGACCGGGGACGCGCGTCGTGACGCCTCGGTGTTCGACGCCATCCTCGAGGCGGCGGTCGAGGAGGCCGGCGAGGGTGGGGTGGGCGCCTTCGCCTCGGACGCGGACACCGCATCGATCGGTGTGCTCCAGGCGCGCGGGTTCGAGCCCGATGGTCGCCGCCTCAGCCAATGGCAGCGGCGGCCCGAGGATGGTCCGCTGCCGACGGTCCCATTGGCGGACGGCTATCGCATCCGCGGGCTGCGCGGACCCGAGGAGTTCGCGGAGCGGGTGGCCCTCCACCGGGCGGCCTTCCCGAGCTCACGCCTGACGGTCGACAAGTACGCGCGCCTCCCGACGGTCCCGCACTACCGCTTCGAGGACGACCTCGTGGTCGAGGCCGCCGACGGGACGCTCGCAGCGTACGCGCTGACCTGGTACGACGGCGACGGGCGGGTCGGCGAGCTCGAACCCGTGGGAACCCACCCTGACCATCAGCGCCGAGGCCTGTCGCGTGCCGTGGTCACCGCCGGCGTGGCTCGCCTGTTCGAGCGCGGTGCTCGCGTGGTCCAGGTCTACTCCGACGCGGCCGAAGCGCCTGCCGAGGCTCTGTATGCGGCCGCCGGATTCCGCCGGTACGCGGGGCACCAGCGGTACTCGAACCGGCCGACCGCCGCGACGACGTCATAGCCGAGTCCGTCCGGCGCTACGATCGGGGCATGACCGATCGCGGGGCCACACGCATCGAGCGCGACTCGATGGGTGAGATGGCCGTCCCGGCCGATGCGCTGTACGGCGCGTCGACCCAGCGCGCCGTCCTGAACTTCCCGATCTCCGGGCAGCGGTTCCCGCGCCGGTTCATCCGGGCGCTCGCGCTGATCAAGCTCGCCGCTGCCGAGACGAACGCGGAGCTGGGACTGCTCTCGCCGGACGTCGCCCATGCCATCGCGGCCGCGGCCGCGTCGGTCGCCGATGGCGATCACGACGCCCAGTTCCCCATCGACATCTACCAGACCGGCTCGGGCACCTCGACCAACACCAACATGAACGAGGTCGTGGCGCACCTCGCAACGGCGCGCCTGGGTGACGGACGGCGCGTCCATCCGAACGACGATGTCAACCGCTGCCAGAGTTCCAACGACGACATCCCCACCGCGCTGCAGCTGAGTGCCGCGCTCGCTATCGAGGAAGCGCTCATCCCGGCCCTCGTCGGTCTACAGGGCGCATTAGCGGCCAAGGCCGAGGAGTTCTGGCCGATCGTCAAGACCGGCCGGACCCACCTCCAGGACGCCACGCCCATCCGCCTGGGCCAGGAGTTCCAGGGCTATGCGGGCCAGGTCGAGGAGGCGATCCGTCGCGTGCAGGTCGCGCGCGACGAGCTGCTCACGGTGCCGCTCGGCGGCACGGCGGTCGGGACCGGCATCAACGCGCACCCCGAGTACGCCGCCCGGACGTGTGCCCGCCTGACCGAGCTGTTGACCCTGCCCGTCCGCGAGGCGCCCAACCACTTCCACGCCCAGGCGACGCTCGATGTCCCGATCGCAGCCCACGGGGCGATCCGCACCACCGCCCTCGCGCTCTGGAAGATCGCGTCCGACATCCGGCTGATGGGCATGGGCCCGCGGGCGGGGATCGGCGAGCTGGCGCTGCCGGAGACCCAACCCGGATCGTCGATCATGCCCGGGAAGGTGAACCCGGTGATCATCGAGAGCCTGACCATGGTCACAGCCCGGGTCGTCGGGAACGACGCGACGATCGCCTTCGGCCAGACCGGCTCCTTCCTCGAGCTGAACGTGATGCTGCCGGTCACGGCTGTCGCGCTCCTCGAGTCGATCGAGCTGGTCGCGGCGGCAGCCGCCAATTTTGCCGAGCGCACCGTAAGCGGCCTCGTCGCGACCGATCGAGGACCGGCGCTGGTCGAGGAGGGCCTGATGCTGGCGACCGCGCTCGCGCCGGTGATCGGCTACGACGAAGCCGCGGCCCTCGCCAAGGACGCGTTCAAGAGCGGGCGGACCATCCGCGATCTGGCGCTGGAACGCGGCATGACGCCCGAGGATCTCGACCGTCTGCTCGACCCGGCGTCCATGACCGAGCCTGGGCTCGGCGGCGGACCGGCGGGCGGTTGACCAGGGCGATCGGCGGGCGGCTGACCAGGGCGACCGGCGGGCGCTGACCAGAGCGACCGGCGGGCGGCTGACCGATCAGGCCAGTCGCGATGGCGACGGCGGCACGGGACGCAGCCCGGCCAGCCCGAGCCCGACCCAGGCACCGCCGGCGACCACCCACGCGATCGGGGACGGCACGAGCAACGCGCCCCCGACCAGCAGGAGGCCTTCGGCCGACGGGTGATCCCCGGCCCGTGAGCGCACGATCCCGACGGCCACGGTCCCGACCGCGGCGAGCGCGGCGGCCGCACCGGTGATCGCGCCGTACGGTCCGCCGAGGAACGCGAGGACGAGCGCCGCGACCCACGCCGCGTAGCCGATCGCGGCCAGGATCAGGGCCGGTCCCGTGCCCCGTGGCGCATCGAGACCCGAGCGCCGGCCCAGCCGCCACGTCGCGCGTAGCCCCGCAAGCGCGCCGACGATGCCGACCGGCAGCGTCTCGAAGAGGAAGCCCGGCCAGTCCGGCATGAGCGGCTGCAGCGCGCTGGCCAGTCCGGCCGCGATCCAGGCGACGCCTGCGACGAGTGCCGCGACGACCGGTGGGCCTGGCAGCGTCAGCGGGTGGACGTGCGCGTCGAGCGCGCCACGCGCGAGATCGAGCCGCCCGCGTGGGTCGATGGGCCGCGTCTCGAGCATGGCCAGCAGCTCCGCCTCGTACCGCTCGCGCCAGTCGCGCGGATAGAGCCGCAGCCAGCCGGACCCCGGGACCCGTGTCGAGCGATCGCTCAGGCGCACCCCTTCTCGACCAGTGGCGGGATCACCCCGGGCATGCCGAGCGCGACCGGCAGTGGACCCAGCGTGAGCCTGGACGTGTCGACGAACAGTACGCCCCCCGTATCCACCCGGACCGCGAACCGGTCCATCCCCCGGGCGGCCGGTCCGTAGCGGATCCCTTCGATCTTCGTGCCGAGGCGGTCGTAGCGCGACTGATGGCACGGACAGTGGATCCAGAAGTCCTCGAGACACGGGTTCGGCCGGCAACCGAGATGCGGACACCGCTGGTACAGCGCCCGCACGTTCAGGGCGTGGCCGTCGCCTGTCGCATCCTCGCCCTCGAACCAACCCGGCCGCCCGGGATCGATGATGACCAGGAACGACCGCGCGTCGGCGACATACGCAGGGAAACCGTCCGCGACCGGCAGCAGGCCGTTGAGCGCGACGAACTCGTCGTAGGTGCCGATGCGCACGACCCCGCCACCCGCCTTCCCAGCCGACCACGCGAAGCCGATGGTGCCGGCGACCGCCTCGACCGCCCACAGGCCGAGCGCAGCCGCAAGGGCCCGGCGCAGCAGGGTCCGTCTCGAGAACCCGGTGGTCACGCCCTCCCGCTGCGCGCGGAGCACCGGCGCCATGATGGCCAGTGGCTCCGCGGGACCGGGATGGGCGCTCATGATCCCACGCGCCGCGTGCGGTCCAGCGCGGTCTGGGTGAAGGCTCGGATCCGTTCGAGCTGGGCCTGCAGCGTCGATGTGCCGAGCGGCGTCAGCCGGTACGGCCGCCGCCGGTCCACGGGTTCGAGTGCCTCGATGAGACCGCGATGCTCGAGCCGGGCGAGCGCCGAGTACAACGTCCCGGGGCCGAGCGGCGCGCCCGAGATGACTTCGACGTCGGCCATGATCGCGTACCCATGCTTCGGTCCCTCGCTGAGCGACAGCAGGATGTACAGCGACGGTTCGGCGAAGCGGCCCAGCTCCGGCAGGTCAGGCGGCATGCCCTCTCTCCGTGTGACGTGACGCGATATATCGCCCTACGATATATCACCGCACGATCATGTCAAGCAGGGCGAGGTGCTGCCTGTCTAGGCCCGCTCCAGCAGCCGTTCCGCGGCGGCGATGCCGGATGACCAGGCGCCATGGACGGTCGACGGGTACTGGACGCTGGTCGCCTCCCCGGCAAGGACCAGACGCGGGCCGAGCGGCTCGGCCAGCACCGCCCGGTCCTCTGGGCGGGAGCCGACGGCCAGGTAGGAATAGGACCCGCGCGCGAACGGATCGCGGCCCCAGCGGGTCACGACCGAGGCGCTCGGCTCCTGCACCTCGGGGACGATCGTGCGGTACGCGGCCAGCGCCTCGGCCACGACCGCGTCGTCGCCGAGGGCCTCGAGGCGCCGGGCTTCGGAGCCCGTCGCGAACCCGACGACGATCGGTGCCGAGGTCACCGGTTGGAGGTCGACCCACTCCCTGAAGGTCGGCTCGCCGATCCGCCCAAGCCAGTCGGTGCCGCCCGGGAAGTCCCGTTCCTGGAAACGCATCGCGACCTTGAGGAAGCTGCCCATCCCGAGCCGGTCGATCGCGTCGGCGACCACGCCGGGGAGCGCCGGCTCGAAGGCGACCCCATCTCCCTGGAGCACGCCGAGCGGCAGGGTGACCACCGCCCGATCTGCGCGGAAGACGGCATCCGCGACCCGCGCCTCCACGCCCGTCTCGGACCAGCCGATCGATCCGACCTCGTGCTCGAGACGGATGTCCATGCCAGCGGCGACCGGCTCCAGGATGGATCGGTAGCCGCCATCGAGCATCACCCACAGGCCGTCGAGCGCCTCCCCGTCGATCAGCGTCGCCACGGAGAGCTCGGTCAGGTCGGCAGCCCGATCGGCGCCGATCTCGACCTCCGCCGCCCAGTCGAGGTAGCCCTCCAGCAGCTCGGCGTCGACGCCATCCGGCGGCGGACCCGCATTCGCCCGCGCTTCTGCCAGGGCATCCGCGACCGACTCCTCGCCGCCGTCGCGCGCACGGTTGCTGGCTGCGATGTCGACCGCCTGCCAGCGCTCCCAGAGCGGCCGCTCCTCGGGCCACCGCAGCCGCCGCCCGTCCGGTGTGTAGGTCCCGAATCGGTCGAACGACGTGCGCGTGAACCGCGTGCCCGCGGCTCGTGCGAGGGGGACCAGCGGGTTGCCCGTCGTTCCGTGGATCCAGGACGCCCCGAGGTCGAGGGGTGGGCCCAACGCATCGGAGGTCCAGGCTCGGCCGCCGATGCGGTCGCGAGCCTCGAGGACCGTGACGGTCTGTCCGGCCTCCACCAGCCGTCGCGCTGCGGCGAGACCGGACGCGCCGGCGCCGATGACAAGGGCGGTGCCGGGCACGGTCTCGCTGACCCGTGGCGTGGCGCAGGCCGCCGCGAGCAGCGTGGCGACGCCACCGGCTGCACCGCGCAGGAACGTCCGCCGATCGACGTGCGTCATCGCTCGATGTCGGCCGCGACCGGTCGCTGGCCCCCGCGTCGCCGGTACAATCGGGCGCGATGACCGAAACGCGTCTGTGGGATCGAGCCGCCGTCGCCGTCGTGACCGATGGCCGCCGCTTCCCGGCGGTCGCGGCGCTGGCGCCAGGCGTGCCGAGCGTCGACGAGCTCTTCGACTTCATGCGCGACGCGGAGCTGCGCTTCGCGACGCTGCGGATGCGGATCATCGAGCGTTCCGTCACGGCACGCGGCGAGGACGCCACCCAGGTCGACGTCTTGCTCCGGCATCCCGGCCATGCCCGGGTGACGACGAGCCGCCCGGGCGAGGAGATCGGCGGCCCGTACGAGATATGGATCTCCGACGGCGAACTCGTGCGGACCTACGTCGCAGCCCACAAGCTCGGGACGCAGCGGCCCATCCGCAACCGGCCGCGCGGTCTCGACGACCCGGACTTCCCCGGCATGTCCCGGATCTACGAGCCGGTCACGCCGCTGCCGATGGAGACGCTGCCGGACACGTTCGTCCATCCGGCCGGGTTCTGCCAGAACGTCCTGGCGACCGGTCGGTGCATCGTCACTGGCACGGCGGCGGTCGGCGGCCGAGCCACGATCCACGTTCGCTGCGATCACCCGCGCACCATCGAGCTGCCGGCCGACCGGCCCGACCACTCGATCGAGATCTCGGTCGACCGCGACACTGGCGTCATCGTGCGCCTGATCGAGACGATCGGGGGAGC
>DATBMM010000331.1:0-2764 GCA_036554825.1 Candidatus Limnocylindrales bacterium | reverse complement strand
CGAGGTCGGGTGCCCGGAATCGGCCGCCGAGCTGGCCCGGATCGAGTCGACCCGCAGCTGCTTGCCGAGGTTGGCCCAGGTGTCATGTCTGTGGTCGTTCATCGTTTGATCCTTGTAGGTACCGCGGGTAGATGCGCTCAATCCAGCCAGGCCGACTCGGGTAGGCTGGGGACGTGAAGTCCGTTGAAGTGGTCGTCGGCAATCCCAGCGGCCTTCACGCCCGGCCCGCGACGCTGTTCACGGAAGCCGCGACGGAGTTCACGTCGAAGATCACCGTGGAGAACCTCAGCCGCGGCAAAGGTCCGGTCGACGCGAAGTCGACCCTGCTGCTGCTGACGGCCGGCGTGTCGCGCGATCATCGAATCCGCCTTGTTGCCGACGGTTCGGACGAGGACGCGGCGATCGACGCCCTCGTCGCCCTCATCTCCTCCGGGCTCGGAGAACCACCGGAGGGCTGACTCGGAGGCGTGGCCGGTAACGGCAGCCTCCCTTTCGCAAGCAGGGCGTCCATGCGCCTCCGGACTGCAGCCGCAGATCGGTCCGCGAGGGCCGCCGTCACCTCCGGCTCGAGGTATGCCAGACGAACACCGCGGATAGCCCGCCGGACGGCCGGCAGGCTCGAGCTGGCCATGCTGAGGGATCGGATGCCGAGGCCCACGAGAGCCATGGCTGCGGCCGGATCACCGGCCATCTCGCCGCAGACAGACAGTTCGATGCCAGCGCGCTCGGCGGTCTCGACGGATAGCCGGATCAACCGCAGGACGCTCGGGTGGAGGGAGTCGCGATAGCGCTCGAGATTGGCGTTGGTGCGGTCGACGGCGACCGTGTACTGGAGGAGATCGTTCGTTCCCAGACTGGCAAAGTCGATCTGCTCGAAGTAGGAGTCCGCGACGAGGATCGACGACGGGATCTCGAGCATCACCCCGAGGGCGACTTCGCCCATCGAGCGGTTCTCAGCCGCAAGCTCGTCTCGGGCACGTTGAGCGAGGGACAGCAGCAGGTCGACGTCGTCGGCGTCGGCGACCATCGGTGCCATGACCTTGAGGGGTCCGGCGGTGGCAGCTCGGTAGCAGGCGCGCAGTTGTGTCACGAACAGACTCGGATCGGCATAGGCCAACCGGAGAGCGCGCACACCGAGGAACGGGTTCGACTCGTCGCCGATCGGCAGGTACGGGATCGGTTTGTCGCCACCGACGTCGAGCAGCCGGATCGTGACCTTGTGGGGCGCGAACGCCCGAACGACGCGCTCATAGGCCGTGAGCTGCTCCACCTCCGATGGCGGGCTCGTCCGCTCGAGGAAGAGGAACTCCGTCCGGAAGAGGCCGACGCCCGCGGCGCCCAACGCCACGGCCCCGTCGCTCTCGTCGGGCGTGCCGATATTGGCGAGTAGGGCGATCTCGACACCGTCGAGCGTGACGGCCGGCTGCGTCGCTTCGAGGAGGTCCGCCTCGCGCCGTCGTCGCTCGTCCTCGGCTCCCGCGTCGAACCTCGTTCGGGCCGTCTCGTCTGGATCGACGATGATCTCGCCGGTCTCGCCGTTGATCGCGAGCTCGCCGGCCCGCTTGGTCTCCTCTTCCGCCTTCAGCGTTGCGAGGAGCAGGGCCGTCCCGACGACCGCGGGGATACCGTATGCCCGCGCCAGGATCGCAGCGTGCGCAGTCGGGGAGGAGCCCTCGAGGGCGATACCGAGGATCCGCTCACGCGGCAGCGTTGCGGTCACGGATGGCGGGAGGTCATCGGCGACGATGATGGCCGGTCGATCGAGCGGTTCGCCCGCCGCGTCGACGGTCCCGGTCAGCCGCCGGGCGATACGTTGGCCGACGTCCAAGACGTCTGCTGCGCGTTCCGCGAGCAGGTCGTCGTCCAGCGATCGCAGCTGCTCAGCGAACGAGCCGGCAGCGGCCAGGATCGCGGCGACCCCATCCTCCCCAGATTCATTGATCCGGCCGTCGGCCATCGCGATGAGAGCTGGATCGCGGGCGATACTCGCCTGCGCGAGGAAGATCGCCCCCTCGTCCGCGTGGCCGTCGGCTTCGACGCGCCCGGCGATCGCTTCGAGCTCTTTCGCGGCGGCCTCCGAGGCTCCCCGAAGGCGCTCGATCTCGCGGTGGGCATCCTCGGGAGGGATCCGACCACCGACCGGGACCGGCGTCGGATCGATCCGGACCCATGGCCCGTGCACCATGCCGGGTGCTGCTGCGACGCCTTGAAGGCGCTTCATAGCCGAACGTCCGGGTGACACACGCCGGACTCGAACAGGTCGCCCAGGACGGCGGTGACAGCAACCTCGTCGGCACCGTCCGCAGTGATCCGGATTCGATCCCCGTTCCGGATGCCTGAACTGATCAGTGCGAGCATGCCGCGGGCGTCGATCGATGCACCGCTGCCGTCGAGGTCCTCGAGGGTCACGCTCGCGGATAACCCGTCGACGCTGTCCTGGATCCGGCGCGCCGCCCGCGGGTGCAGGCCGTATCGGTCGCGGAAGACGACGTCCCTTGAGGTCACGCTGTTACTCCTATCGAACTGTGGGCGGTGTCGTGCGTCGGATCCCGCGACCGCACCGATGAGGGCGAGCGGTCGCGGGAACCACGGACAGGCCTAGGCGGCGCTCTGCGCCTCCTGCTTGGCACCGGCCGACGACGTGGATTCGGGGCTCCCGCCCGGCACCCAGCCCGTCAGCACGTAGCGCTTCTGGAACACGCTCGCGATCACGAGCAGACCGATGCACAGGACCACGATGCCGAGGGCGGCGACGTTGCCTTCG
>DATBMM010000329.1:0-8239 GCA_036554825.1 Candidatus Limnocylindrales bacterium | reverse complement strand
CGGCCAGGCCATCGGAGTCGCGGTGACGTTCCTCGTCTGGACAGGCGAGCCCGGCGAATCCATCGTCGAGGCCGCGGGCGCCGAGGCTGTCGACGTGGTCCTGGTCGGCGCGCACGATCGCGGGACGATCGGGCGGCTCCTGATGGGCAGCGTCTCGGACTACGTCGCTCATCACGCGCCGTGTCCGGTGCTCATCGTCCGAGAGGTGCCGAAGACGAAGGGCACGATCGCGGGCGCTGCCTGAGGCCATCGGATCCCGCCGCACGAAGGTCGGCCCGCCGTTCCGGCGGGCCGACCTATCTGACGCGCTGGCCCTATCAGCTGGTCGAAGCGCCTCGCTGCGTCTCGCGGTGGAACACCGTGCCCGGGCGCCAGGGCGCGCCGAGCGCCGGTAGCAGGTACCGGTCGAGGCCGTAGTAACCCGCGACACGCCAGGCAAGGATCAAGCCGACGGCCAGGGTGAACAGGATCGGGTTCGTCGAAGCTGATCCAGCGAGAAGGAACGACATGTTCATCAAGGCGCCGAAGAAGGCGGCGATGCCGGTCAGGGCGCCCAGGATGAGCCCGATCCCGACGGCGAGCTCACCGAGCGTGATCACGTAGGCGAACCAGCTCTCATGCCCGCCATTCATGAGCGTCTGGATGAAATCCCGATACCACTCATAGGTGATCGGCGGACGGCCCTGCTCCGGGATCTGGACCGCTCGCTCCCAGTAGGACCGGAGTGCCGCGCCGCCCTGCATCCACTCGGGGTCGGTGAACTTGTGCCACCCCGCGTCCAGCCATGCGAACCCGACGAAGAGCCGGATCGGTAGCCAGAACAACCCGGCCCGGGTGTTGTGGAACAGGAAGCGGACGAACGCCGGACCCTCGACCTCGACCTCGTCAGCCTGCGGTGCCTTCCGATCCTCGAACAAGGCGACGAGCAGGACGATGAACGTGACCCAGAAGGCCACCGTGAGGATCGTGCGGATGTCGCCTTCGATCACGAACCAGGGATTGAACAACAGGACGAGCAGGACGGCCGCGATCACTCCGATCGGCACCGCCAGCCCACGCAGCATAGCCACGGGACACCCTCCATCAGCTCCGGAGACGGTGCCGACCTACGCCCCATCGACCGGTCGGTCGTCTCGCCGGGCACTGTCAGGCGATTCTACTCCCGCGTGTCAGGGCCACTCGTCATGAGATATCTGGGACCTCCCCCCGGCGCGCCGAGCAAGCCTGCTCGGCGCGCCCGTGGCACATCGGTCTTGTTCAGGATCGAAGCGGCGCCGGTTCGCGCTCGCTCGACAGCTCCCGCGCGATACCGTGCGCCCATGCTTCGATGGCCGGCCAATCACGGAAGTCCCCGATCGGAAGAGCCTCCTTCACGGCGGGGATGACGCTCGCCAGGCGCTCGAGGAAGCTGCCGGGCTTCAGCTCCGGGTCGTAGGCGCCGTAGAACACGTGTTGGTCCCTGGCCGGGACGTCGCGCGCGAATTCTGCGAACTCCTTGGGCTCCGAGGCCTTCAGGGGGTCGAGCCCATCTTTCGTGATGGTCTCGCTTCCGACCGGCCCACTGCTGAAGAACCAGACTGGGTGTCCGGCCAGCCCGGCCCGGTGACGTCGTACGAACTCTGCCGCGTCCTTGAGCCAGTGCCCCATGTATGCGGCGCTGCCGATCACGAACGCGTCGTACGCTTCGATGCCGTTGACGCCTTCGACGGGCGTGAGGGTGACGTCGAGACCGTCGCTCTCGAGGACGGAGGCGACCCGCTCCGCGATCCCTCGTGTGGCTCCGTGGCGGCTCGCATAGGCGACGAGGATCTTCATCTCGCACTCCTGTCCCGTACCCCGCGGTGTCGATCCATCGTGGCCGTGGCCGGCCCCCGCAGGGTAGGGCCAGCCGTCCCGAATACCGCGGGCCGCATCACCCGGTCTCTCTCGGCGGGCGCCATGCCACGGCGCGACCGGCTTGCGCCCGTCGCGGACAGGCCGTTCAGGGGCGTCAGCCGCCCGGTCGTTCCGATCGCGCACGATGGCTCGGACCGCAGTCGGGCCGGCCTGTGCCAGGCCGGCCCGTGTCGATGAGCGTCCCGACCCTAACGAGGGCTGAACGGGAAGAACGCGTCGGCGGTCGGCGGCTTGATCTGCGAGTCGTCCATGCTCCACGTGATGTCCGCGTTCACGCGGACGATCCCGGGGACCATCGCGATCGCGCTCTCGACCACCTCGGCCATCGAGCGACGGTCGACGTGGCCCGTCACGGTGGCGACGCCTCGCGTGACCTCTACACGGAAACCAGAGGGGTCGACCCACAGGATGCGGAGGAGGACCTCATCCCGGATCGTCTCGGCGAGCTCCTCGTCGGATCGGACATACGCGCGCACGAGGTCGGCGCGCGTGATGATGCCGGCGAGTCGCTCACCATCGACGACCACGAGGCGATTCACCTTGCGGTCGGTCATGATCCGGGCCGCCTCAGCGATGGTCGCGCTTGGGCTGATGGTCACGGCCGGCGAGGTCATCGCCTCCTCAGCAGTGGTCGCGTCGATCTTGGCGCGCCAGGCACGCGTCGACCGAGAGTCCCCGAGCACCCGCGCCAACGGTCGGTGCGGCAGCGCCTCCGGGCCCGTTCCCTTCAAGACGAAGTCGGCCTCGGAGACGACGCCGACGACCCGTCCGCTGGCGTCGCACACGGGGATACCACTGATGCCGTGCTCGACCAAGAGGCGAGCAACGTCCTTGAGGGGGGTGCCCTGGTCGGCGGTGATCACTGATGTCGTCATCACATCGCGTACGGTCATCACAGGGTTCACTCTCATCCTTTCGTGCACCGCGGCGATCGCTCTGTCCGCGGTCGAGTCGTGTCAGACGGCACCAGCCGGCGTCGTGGATCCAGCCTGGGGTTCCGGCGGCGCAGCTTCGGAGCTCCCGGCTTCGAGCAGGGGCAGAAGGAAGCGCTCCTCTCGTGCCATGTGCGCGCGGATGATGGCTTCGAGAGCGAACAGGCGCGCCCGAAGCTCCACGACGGCGCCCGGTGTCCTGGCTTCGCGGACGATCGTCCTCGCGGTCGCGACCGACGCTGCCGCTTCACGGATCTGCTGGTGTTCGAACGACATGAGCTTGGTCGCCCACGGCGTCCCGGCACGCTGGTCGATCTCCGGGTAGAGCCAGCGGTCCTCCCAGAGCGCATGCGGTCCGAGGATCGAATCGACCCAGTGCAGGACCTCGAGGGTCCCGAGGGACAACTCGGCATCGTTACCCAGAAGGGCGCCCACGTCATGGATCCGATCCAGCCCACGCCGTAGCTCGTGATGTTCATGGGACGCGTAGTCGTGCTCCGGCAACGTGTCTCGTCGCGTTTCGGTCACGGTTCCATCCTCCGCTACGGGTCGACGGCGGTCCGTCACGCTTCACTTTCGACCTCGCGCCCCCTTGGTCGATAGGGCCGTCGGTCATGCCCGAAGTGCGGAATGGCCCGGTCTCGGGAGCCCTTTGCCGCCGAGCTCAGTCATCACGCCGGCAGCAGCTGGTCGGGGCGTGACCAGAGCGAACCCCGCCTCACGGAGGCCCGTGACGGCCGACGAGGACGATGCGGCCCGCCCGCGACGCCCCGCCCATCAGCGCGAAGGGACGAGCGACGGGTATTCGGGCCACCACATGGCGCGATCCACGGCCTCCTCCACGGAGCCTCCGAGCATGCCCGGTGATCCCGGCATGCCCGATGATCCCGCTCGCTCGCGCTCGCGCGCGATGACGGCGATCGCGACGGCCCGGGCGACACCTCGTAGGGCCGAGATCGGTGGATAGAGCGCACCGGCACGTAGACGGTCTGGGGTGACGCACTCGGCCAGGCGGCGCGCGGCGACGAGGAACGCGTCGTCCGTGACCTCGCCGCTGCCCCCGACGATCGTCCCGAGCCCGACCCCGGGGAAGATGAACACGTTGTTCGCCTGTCCGATCGATCGGCGTCCCGAGGGATGCTCCACGTCCTGGCTTGGGCTGCCTGTGGCCACGAACGCCCGGCAGTCGGTCCACGCGAGGACATCGGCCGCGGTCGCCTCGGCGCACGAGCTCGGGTTGGACAGCGGAAGGACGATCGGCGCGGGATCGTTGCGCGCAACCGCTCGCACCAGCGCCTCGGAGAACGCGCCCCCGCAACCCGTCGCCCCGATGAGCACGCTGGCGCCGTGCGCGCGTGCCACGGCCACAGGGTCCGTCACATCGGTCGCCGCCAGGTCTTCGGGATCGATCGCGAACGGTCGCTGATCATCAGCGAGCTCGAGCCGTCGGCGATGGACGAGGCCATGGCGATCCAGCAGGACGATCCGTGCGCGTGCCAGGCCGGGATCCATGCCGCGATCCGAGAGCTCGAGCGCGATCATCCGGGCGATCCCGATCGCCGCCGCGCCGGCACCGAGGATCATCACGCGATCGGCCGCCAGGCCTCCACGCTCCCGTCGCGCGGCGAGGAGGCCGGCCAGCACGACCGCCCCTGTGCCCTGGATGTCGTCGTTGAAGCTCGGGACGCGATGCCGGTAGCGCTCCAGGACGCGGATCGCGTTGTGCTGCTTGAAGTCCTCCCACTGGATCAGCGCGCCCGGGAACACCCGTGCGACGGCTGCGACGAAGGCCTCCACGACGGCGTCGTATGCCGCTCCTCGAAGTCGGGGGCATCGATACCCGACGTAGGCCGGGTCGTCCAGCAGCTCCTGGCGGTCGGTCCCGACGTCGAGCGACACTGGCAGCGTGGCGGCGGGATGGATGCCGGCGGCCGCTGAATACAGGGCGAGCTTCCCCACCGGGATCGCGATCCCACCGGCTCCCTGGTCACCGAGACCCAGGATGCGTTCGTTGTCCGTCACCACGATGAGCCGAACGTCATCACCCGTCGAACGGAGGATGTCGTCGATGCGGTCGAGGTCCTCGGGCGTGATCCAGACGCCCCGGGGTCGCCGGAAGATGTGGCTGAACTGCTGGCACGCCTGCCCGACCGTCGGGGTGTACACGATCGGCAGGAACTCCTCGAGGTTCTCGATGAGGAGCCGATAGAACAGCGTCTCGTTCCGATCCTGAAGCGCGGCGAGACCGATGTACCGCTCGAGGTCGTCCGATTTTCGGCGGACGTGCTCAAGCTCGAGGGCGACCTGCTCCTCGATCGATGCGACCCCGGCCGGCAGCAGGCCGCGCAGTCCGAATCGGTCGCGCTCGTCGTCCGTGAACGCCGTGCCCTTGTTCAGCAGCGGCTGGGAGATCAGGTCCTGACCGCGCTTGGTGGTCGATAGCGGTCCGCGGGGCGCGATAAGGGATGGCCGGCATCGGCGGGCCCGCGCTGTGGCTATGGCTCTCGACCGGGATCCCATCGGGAGTCGCGGATCCGCGTCCATGCCACCGATCGTGGGGCCTGGGACGGCTACGTGTACCGGGCCGTCGGGACTCCTGGGACGGGCCGAATGGCCGCACTCTGGATGGGAGCCGTCCGACATCAACCAACATGCCACTGTGCCCTTCCGCGCCCCGAGACCGGCGGCCATCCTCGGGAGCGAGAAAGGCAGGTCGACATGAACACGCCGCAAAGAGGACTTCCGAGGCTTGTCGGCCCGGGCGCCGGGATCGGTGCAGGGATCGGCCTCCTGTTCGCGCTGCTGAGCGGTGCAGAGCTACCGATCGGTCTCGTGTTCGGCGCCACGATCGGCCTGCTCGTCGGCTTGGTCGTCGACGCACTGGGGCAGACGGACGCACAGCACGACGACGGTCCGCGTCACCCACTCGGTGCGCCGTGACTCACGCGTCGACGCGAGGGCCGAAGTCCGATCGATGACGAGCACGGCGGCGATGACTGCGACATCGGCGACGGCGGCGGCTGCGGTGCGTCTCCATCCGGTCAACGCGATCGGCCGCGCAGCCGCGACCGGCGCCCTCATGGTCACTCTCGTCTGTGCAGCGATCGCTGCCGAGAACATCCATACCGGGGCGCGCGTGCTCGACTGGACCATCGGGGTCGTGCTCGTCGGCGTCCCGATCGCGCTCGCCTGCGGCTTGCTCCGGCTGGTGACGAGGATGCCTGCCTGGTTCCTGCGGCGCATCTCGGGTCGCCCGGGGAGGCTTCAGCCCTTCCTGCGCTCATCGGTCAGGGTGCTGGAGCTGGTCGGGCAACCGTGGATCGCGACGCTGATGGTCATCGGCTGGATGGTCCTCGCGAGTTCCGACGAGGGCCCCTTCGCTCTCTATCACGGCCTCTTCTACTTCGAGATCCTCATCGGTATCGGTTCGCTCGTCGGGGCGATGGTCGGGCTCGCTACCGTGGTCCGCGACCATCGTCGGCCCCCTGGACCCCGGCGGCGTCGCATCGCAGCCGGGATCGCCGGCGCAGCGGCCGTTCTCGGGCTGGCGACGCTGGGTTGGGCGGCCACCCCCGGACCTGGCGACCCGATCGTTCGTGACGAGGGCGCAGTCCGCGCGTCCATCCCGACCCTGGCCCTGCCAGACCCGTCGGTTCCGGGCGCGTATGCGGTCGCCAGCACGGCATACGGCTCCGGCCAGGACCGACATCGAAGCGCATTCGGTGCCGCTGCTAGCTGGAGGACACCGATCGTCGACGCGTCCAAGACGCTGCCCGAACGAGATGGGATCGCCAAGGTCTACGCAGACTGGTTCTGGGGGTTCGACCGCGACGACCTGCCGCTCAACGCGCTCCTGTGGTACCCGAAGGATGCGCCTGGCCGGCGGCCTGTCGTGCTCATCGCCCACGGCAATCACGCCGCGGGCGACTTCTCGGAGGGCGGATACGCCTATCTCGGGGAGCACCTCGCCAGCCGCGGCTACGTGGTCGCCTCGATCGACGAGGACTACCTCAATGGCGACGCCTTCTTCGACTACGCCGGCGCCGAGATCGGCGTCAGAGCCTGGCTCCTCCTCCGACACATCGAGCTCTTCGCGGATTGGGACCGATCGCCCGGCCACCCCCTGGAGGGCCGGGTCGACCTCGACCGAGTGGCGCTGATCGGTCATTCGCGGGGCGGCGAAGCCGCGGCCCTGGCCTCGATGATGTCCACCGAGCCGAGCCTGACACCCCCCGGCCTCCCCGTGATCGATGCCGGCAGGATCCGTTCCGTGGTCGGGATCGCGCCTTCCGATGGCATGTACCGAGGACCGGGCGCCCCGGTCGCCCCGAAGGACGTCGACTACCTGGTCATCCAGGGCGCCCACGACGGCGACCTGCCTGGCTTCAGCGGCCTGCGGACCTACCACCGGACGACCGTCGGCCAGGACGGCCTGAAGGTGGCGATGCTCAGCCACCGCGCGAACCACGGCAGGTTCAACAGCGTGTGGGGTGATCGCGATGCGGGGCCGCTTCCGTCGTGGTTGCTGGATCGTGGCTCAGCGCTGTCCGATCCCGAACAGCAGCGCCTCGCGAAGACGGTCTTCACGGCATTCCTGGCGCGATCACTCGATGGGCGGCTCGCCTACGACGCGTTCTTCCGGGAGCCCCGGTCCGGCCGCGACTGGCTCCCGGAGGACGTCATCGAGACCCATTGGGAGACCGGCCGGCGCGTCGCGCTCCCGGGCGACGGGCCGAAGGCGGCAGACGATGCCGCGGTCCAGGCCCGCGACTTCGATCACGTCACTCGGGTGGTACCGATGCTCCGAGACGGTGTGTCCCAGGGGGATGCCGCGACTGTGCTGCGGTGGTCGCGTCCAGCGTCGTACACGGTCAGGGTCGACCTCTCCCGGATCGGGCGGTTGGATCGCGATTCATCGCTCGTCTTCTCGATCGGGCAGTGGATCGACGGGACGGCACCGGTCGACCCGGTCATCGAGCTCGACCTGGACGGTGGCGTGAGGACGTCGATCCAGATGAGCGCCGTATCGCCCAGCCGACCGTTGCTTCCGGCACGCCTCTGGAAGATCGATGGAATCGGGCAACGGTACCTCCCGACGGAGCGCCAGATCCTCAGCGCCGAGCGGTTCTTGCAGACGCACGCATTGCCGCTCGACGAGATGCTCGCCCCGATCCCAGGGGCAGACCCGCGGGCGATCAGGTCCGTCCGGTTCCGCTTCGAGGGCGCCGGTTCGGTGCTCCTCGACGACGTCGGGTTCGAGATCGGAGCGCGATCGGTCGACTGACGCCATCGGCCGGTTTCGACCCATTGGTCCCCCGCCCAGGGCCCATCCGGCCCTACCCCGCGCGTCGGCCCGGGGTGACGATCCACCTGCCAGGGAGAGAGCAGGAGGGCTTCGAGATGACCAAGAC
>DATBMM010000171.1:0-13642 GCA_036554825.1 Candidatus Limnocylindrales bacterium | reverse complement strand
TGCTCGGCTGGATGGCGGAAGATGACCTCCTCGACCACGTCGTCCTCGGGATGGATGCCGCACGCCAGGGGTACTACGCGGTGTACGGTGGAGGGCCAGGGCTGACCTGGCTGCTCGATGGCTTCGCGACCGCGATGGACGATCGCGGCCTCGGAGCCGACGTCCGTCGGCGGCTCTTCGTGGACAACCCGGCCCGGATCTTCGCGTTCGCATCGATCGACTGAGGGGAACCGCATGACCGACGCTCTCCGCACCAGCGTGGTGGGGTCACATGCCCGGCCGTCGTGGTTCGTGTCGGGCATCGACGCCGCGGAGCGGGGCGAGTTCGGCCCGGCCGACCTGGCCGAGATGCTCGATGACGCGGTCGACCTGGCGCTGCGCGACCAGGAGGAGGCAGGCATCGACCTCGTGACAGACGGGGAGATGCGGCGCGCGGGCTTCTTCACCGCGGAGTTCTACCGGCACGTGACGGGTGTGCGGGCACTGCCCGCAGACCGGCGACTCGGCGCCGGCGGACACGACCAGCAGCATCGATTCGCGGTGCTGCAGCCGATCGCCGCGCCGGACGGGCTCGGGGTCGTCGGGGAGTTCCGCTACGCGCGACGCCGTGCGCGGCGACCGTTGAAGGTGACGCTGCCGGGGCCATACACGCTGTCCGGCCGGCTGCGGACCGGCCATGGCGAGGTCTACGCGACCCGCGATGCCGCGGCCGAGGCGTTCGTGCCGATCCTCCGGTCCGAGCTCGAGGCGCTCGTCGCCGAGGGCGCGACCCATATCCAGATCGACGACCCATCGCCCGCCATCCACCCGGACGCCCCGTCGGACTTCGCGGCGCTGTTCAACGCCGCCGTCGAACCGATCGTGGGGCGGGTGCGCCTCGGCGCCCACCTCTGCTTCGGGAACTACCTGGGCCGGCCCCTCGCCCGCCGCACGTACCGGCCGGTGCTCGACGCGATGCTTCGGTTCCGGGTCGATGAGCTCGTCCTGGAGTTCGCGAATCGGGAGATGGCCGAGGTCGACCTGCTGGGCGAGATCGCCGCGGCCGGTCGCGATGTCGCAGCGGGCGTGGTCGACGTCAAGAACTACCACCTGGAGTCGGCCGATGAGGTCGCCGAGCGGGCGGAGGCCGTGCTGCGCGCCGGCGTCCCGCCCGAGCGGCTGACCCTCGTCCCCGACTGCGGCTTCAGCCAGACCGCGCGCTGGGCGACGACCGCGAAGCTGCGCGTCCTCGTCGCGGGTCGCGACCTCGTCGCGGGCCGCGTCCCCGCCCACGCCAGCTAGAGGAGGACCCCGTGGAGAGCCACCGCATCTCGATGCTCGGGACCGGACTGATCGGCGACTTCTACACGGCGACACTCCACGGCCAGCGCGGCCGTGACCGCGTCCAGGTGGTGTACTCGCGGAGCGACGCGCGGGGCGAGGCGTTCAAGGACCGCTGGGACATCCCGGAGACGACGACCGATCTCCGCGCCGCGATCGAGCATCCCGAGACCGACGTGGTCGTGGTCGGCGTACCGAACTTCATGCACGAGGAAGCCGTCACGCTCGCGGCAACGGCCGGCAAGGCGGTGCTCTGCACCAAGCCGCTCGGACGGACGGCCGACGAGGCCAGGCGGATGCTCGATGCCGTCGAGTCAGCCGGGGTGTTCGGCGGCTACCTCGAAGACCTCGTCTACACGCCGAAGACGCTCAAGGCCATCGCGGCGGTCGAGGGTGGCGCGATCGGCGCGGTCACCTGGGTCCGCTCGCGCGAAACGCACCCCGGCCCGCATTCTGCGTGGTTCTGGGACGGTCGGCTGACCGGTGGCGGCGCGATCATCGACCTGGGCTGCCACTGCATCGAGATCATCCGCAACTTCGTCGGCAAGGGGAACCGGCCCGTCGAGGTGATGTGCACGACCGACACCCTGGTGCACCCCATCAGCGACGAGGACAACGCGATCGCACTGATCAAGTTCGAGTCGGGAGCGATCGGCCAGTTCGAGGTCAGCTGGACGTTCCGCGGGGGCATGGACCTGCGCGACGAGGTGGCCGGCACCCACGGCACGATCTGGCTCAATCACTTCCTGCGGACGGGGTTCGAGATGTTCACGGCGGGCGGTGGCACGGGCTACGTCGCCGAGAAGGCGGAGACCGAGGCCGGCTGGCTGTTCCCGGTCGGTGACGAGGCATCCGAGCTCGGCTACGTCGACATGTTCACGGACATGTTCCGGGCCATGGAATCGGGTGGCCAGCCGCGCGAGACCTTCTACGATGGCTACGTCGTCAACGCGGTCATGGACGCCTGCTACCGCTCGGCGAGGAGCGGGGCCTGGGAGTCGGTCGAGCTGGATTGGCGGGGTCGCACCACGCCACGGATCGCGTCCCAGCCCGAGACGTTCGAGGGCCAGACGGTCATCAAGCGCGAGACCCTGCCCGACGGACGCCACAAGCTGATCCTCAAGGACGAGTCGACGGGCGACTTCAGCGATCGGGTGGTCGCTGGGTCGTAGCACTCGCGGACCGGACGCGCGGCCGGTAAGATAGAAAAGGATTTCAGGGCCGCACCTGTGGGCCCGGTCATCTAGACTGTCTAGACAGCCCCACTGTCCAGTCCGTCCCAAGACTCGCGCCAGGCTGGAGGAGGCCCGACGCCCTTGGTCAACCGCGCATCGATCGGCGCCGCCGTCATCGGCACCGGATTCATCGGCACGGTCCATGTCGAAGCGTTACGCCGCATCGGCGTGCACGTGGTCGGCGTGCTCGGCAGCACCCCGGAACGTGGCGCGGCACGTGCCGACGCGCTCGGCGTGCCGAAGGCGTACGCCTCGCTCGAGGAGCTCCTTGCGGACGACCGCGTGGCCGCCGTCCACGTCACGTCGCCGAACGACCTCCACCTCGGCCAGGCGGAGGCCGCGCTGCGGGCGGGCAAGCATGTCATCTGCGAGAAGCCACTCGCGATGACCGCCGACGAGTCGGCACGGCTGGTCGCCCTGGCCGCCGAGACGGGTCTCGTCAACGCGACGAACTTCAACATCCGCTTCTATCCGCTGAACCAGCACGCACGATCGCTGATCGCCGACCGCGGCCTGGGCGAGGTCCGGCTCGTCACCGGCCGCTACTTCCAGGATTGGCTGCTCCTCGAGAGCGACTGGAACTGGCGGCTCCAGCCCGATCGCGGCGGGGCGCTCCGCGCCGTGGGCGACATCGGCTCGCACTGGCTCGATCTCATGACCTATGTCACCGGCCAGCACGTGCAGTCGGTGATGGCCGACCTGACGACGTTCATCGAGACGCGTCGCGAACCCACCGGGCCGGTCGAGACCTTCTCCACGGACCGCTCGGTCGAGACGGTCGAGCGCGACATCGCGACCGAGGACACCGCGACGATCCTCCTCCGCTTCGACGGCGGGGCACGTGGTTCGGTGAGCGTGTCCCAGATCAGCCCGGGTCGGAAGAACTCGCTCGTCTACGAGATCGATGGCTCCGAGGGCGCGTGGGCGTGGGACAGCGAGCAACCGGACCAGGCGTGGATCGGTCATCGCGAGCGCCCGAACGAAGTCCTCATCCGGAACCCCGCCCTGATGAACCAGGCCGGCCAGGCCGCGTCGGCGCTCCCGGGCGGGCATGTCGAGGGCTTCTTCGACACGCACTGCGCCCACTTCCGGGCGATCTACGACGACGTGCTGGCCGGGCGACCCACCGCCTCGCCCGGGTACGCGACGTTCGCCGATGGCCACGACGAGATGCTCGTCGGGGAGGCGATCGCACGGAGCGCCCGCGAGGGCCGCTGGGTCGAGGTCGATCGCTCCGCGTCTCACTCGACCACCCCGCTGGAGACGACCGCATGAAGCTCGGCTTCCTGACCGCCCCGCTCCCCGACACGCCGCTGATGGAGGTCGCCGACTGGGCCGCGAGCGCCGACTTCGAGGTGCTCGAGATCGCGTGCTGGCCGAAGTCGGAGGGCCCGGCCCGTCGCTACGCGGGGACGAGCCACATCGACGTCAAGACCCTGAGCGAGGCGCAGGCGACGGAGATCGTCGACGAGATCGCGGCCAAGGGGCTGTCGATCTCCGGCCTCGGCTACTACCCCAACCCGCTGCACCCGGACCCCCGGCACCGCGCCGAGGTCATCGACCACCTCAAGGCCGTCATGGTCGCGGCTCGGAAGATGGGCATCCCGCTCGTCAACACGTTCATGGGAGGCGACGGCGCGAAGAACCTCGACGACAACTGGGAGGAGGCGCTCCGCGTCTGGCCGGACATCATCGAGTTCGCCAAGGATCAGGGGGTGAAGATCACCCTCGAGAACTGCCCGATGCTGTTCAGCTATGACGAGTGGCCGGGCGGCCACAACATCGCCACGACGCCGCGCCAGTGGCGACGCATCCTCGAGCAGTGGGGCGACACGATCGGTCTCAACTTCGACCCGTCCCACCTGATCCTCCAGATGATCGACATCCAGCGGTTCCTCAAGGAGTTCGGGCCTCACGTCCTCCACTACCAGGCCAAGGATCTGATGATCGACCGCGACGGGCTCTACGAGCGCGGCATCTTCTCGATGGGCATGGGTTGGCAGATCCCGCGCATCCCCGGCCTGGGCGAGGTCGACTGGGGCGTCGTCCACGGCGAGCTGTACCGCCAGGGCTACGAAGGCGACTGCATCATCGAACACGAAGACCGCCGCTTCGAGGGGTCCGTCGAGAAGGTGCAGCAAGGCTTCCTCATCGCGCGTGACGTCCTGCGTCCGTACTGCCACTGAGCGCGATGACCCCGACGATCGACACCCTGACGGAGCGCGACATCGCCAAGACCATCGACCACTCGCTCCTGCGTCCGGAACTCGATGACGCGTTCATCGAGGACGGCTGCCGGCTCGCCGCCGAGTACGACGTCGCATCGGTCTGTGTCCGACCGGTCGACGTCCGCCGGGCGGCCTCGCTTCTTGACGGCACCGACGTCGCCGTCGGCACGGTCATCGGTTTCCCCCACGGTGGCCAGCCGACGGCGACGAAGGTGTTCGAGGCGCACCAGGCACTCGCCGACGGCGCGACCGAGCTCGACATGGTCATCCAGATCGGGGCGCTCAAGTCGGGCCGCGACCAGGACGTCCAGGCCGACATCGCGGCCGTCGTCGACGTCGCCCATGCGGGCGGGGCGATCGTCAAGGTCATCTTCGAGAACGCCTACCTGAGCGACGACGAGAAGATCCGGGCATGCCGACTGTCCGAGGCAGCAGGCGCCGACTTCGTGAAGACCTCGACCGGGTTCGCGCCAGGAGGCGCCACGCACGACGACCTGCGCCTGATGCGGGCGAACACCTCGCCGCACATCGGGGTCAAGGCGGCCGGCGGCGTCCGCACCTTGGATGCGCTGCTGGAGGTGATGGCGCTCGGGACGACGCGCATCGGCGCGACCGCCACGAAGGCGATCATCGACGACTTCCGGGCACGCAAGGCCGGTCACCCGGCAGCGACGGTCGCTGTGGCGACCGGCGAGGGTGGCGACGCGGGCGGCGGCTACTGATGACCGCCGCCACGGCTGCGCCCGTCCTCGCCTGGCTGGAGGAGGCCCGCGTGGTCCTCGATCGGCTTGCCGACACCCAGGCCGACGCGATGGAGACCGCGAGCCGCTGGTGCGCCGACGCGATCGGCGCGGGCGGGCTGGTCCACCTGTTCGGCACCGGCCACTCCCGGATCCCGGTCGAGGAGATGTTCCCGCGCTACGGCTCGTATCCCGGGTTCAACCCGATCGTCGAGCTGTCGATGACGTTCCACACCCAGGTGATCGGCGCGAACGGCCAGCGTCAGGCCATGGCCATCGAGCGCATGCCCGGCCTGGCCGAGGTCATCCTCTCGAACTTCCATTTCGGCCCGCGCGACGTGATGATCGTGTTCTCGGCCGGCGGCGCGACCGCCGTCCCGATCGAGATGGCCCGTGGCGCGCGGTCTCGCGGGTTGCGCGTCATCGCGGTAACCTCGCTCGCGCAGTCGACGACGGGGGACCCGGACTCCGCCGCCGGCGATCGACTCGCGGACGAGGCCGACCTCGTCATCGATCTGTGTACGCCACACGCCGACGCGCTCGTCGCCATCGATGGCGTCGATACCCCGGTCGGACCGGGCTCGACCCTCGCGGCGGTGACCATCGCCAATAGCATCAAGGTGCGGACCGCCCAGCTTCTCGCGGAGCGCGGGGCGTTGCCGCCGACCATCACCCGGGCCTCGGTCGTCGGCACCGAGCGTTCGCAGTCGTTGTTCGATGCCGCATATCAGGAGCACGCGCGACGAATCGCTCGGGCCCTCGCCGGGGAGGGGTGAAGGCCTTGGTGATCGAGCGAAGGAGGTGGCGCCGATAGGACGCAACAGCACCGTTTCGACCGTTGGTCGACAGGCTCGACGACGCGACCAGATCGGCGCGTCGCTGGCAGGAGGAGGACGACGAATGATCCAAGGTTCCATCCGCAGGAAGCTGTTCGCGTGGGCGGCCATCGCGGCCCTCGCGGCCGCGTGCTCGAGCCCGGGCGCCGCCACCACGGCCCCGAGCGCATCCGAGCCGGCAGCGTCCGAGCCGGCCCCGTCCGAGTCTGCGTCGGCGTCCGCCGCCGCGCAGTGGAAGATCGGCTACTCGAACGGCGGTGGCGTGGGCAACGGGTTCCGCGAGGAGCAGGTGTGCACCGCCAAGGCCGAGGCGCTCGCATCGGGCGCGGTCTCCGAGCTCCGGACGATCCATCGCAACACCGACGCCGCCGGGCAGCTGCAGGACATCCGTGACCTGATCGCGGCCGACGTCGATGCGATCGTGTTCAACCCGAACGACCCCGATGCCCTGACGCCTGCCCTCGACGAGGCCAAGGCCGCCGGCATCAAGACGATCTCGGTCGACGCGTTCGTGAACCACGCCGACACCTACAACCTGTACAACAACCAGATCGAGTACGCGAAGCTCGGCGCCAAGTGGCTGTTCGACAAGATCGGCGGCACGGGCAAGGTCTGGTACACGCGCGGCTTCGCCGGCCATCCGGCCGATACGGACCGCCACACCGGGTTCAACGACGTCCTCAAGGACTACCCGGGCATCGAGCTCCTGCCGGGCCCCGAGGGTGTCCACACCGGGTGGGACCCCGCCCAGGCAACGACCCTGGCCAATGAGTTCATGTCCAGCGGCCAGTGGGACGGCATCGCCGGCGTCTGGACCTCCGGCATGGACTCGATGGTGGTCGACGCCGCCAAGGCCAACTCCAAGGAATTCAAGCCGATCGTCGGCGCCGATCTCGGCGCCTTCGTGAACCAGCTCCTCACCGAGGAGGGCCTCGAGGGCGCTGCCGTGACCAACACGGCCGCCGTCGGTGGCGCTGGCGTCAATCTGGCCGTCAAGCTGCTCAACGGCGAGACCGTCGAGACCGACTCGACGGCGCCGAAGCCGAACACGGTGCTGCTCAAGCCGGTCCTTGCCGACAACACGTCGGACGCCGGCAAGCAGATGCTCGAGTCATGGCAGGTCGACGGGCTCGACCCGCTGTGGCCGCTCGGTCTGCAGATCGAGGGCTACACCTCGTATACGCCGGAGCAGGCGGTCGCCTGCAAGGGCCCGGGCGAGGCGTAACCGACCAGGCTCACCGATCGTGATCGCGAGGGGATGTCGGCACCGCCGGCGTCCCCTCGCCGCATACTGAGGACCGATGACCGTCGCCACCGACGTGCTACTCGAAGCGACCGGGGTCGCCAAGACCTATGGCGCGGTCGTCGCCTTGCGTGACGCATCGCTCGCTGTTCGCCCGGGCGAGGTCCACGCGCTCATGGGCGCGAACGGCGCCGGGAAGAGCACGCTCGTCAAGATCCTCACGGCCGCGATCCAGCCGGACCACGGCTCGATCACCGTCCGCGGCAAGCCGTGGGTCGCCCGCTCGCCGGCCGAGGCCAGGCGTGGCGGCATCATCTCGGTCTACCAGGAACCGGCCCTCATCCCCGACCTCGATATCCGGGCGAACCTGCGTCTGACGTCCACTCCCATCGAGCCGTTTCGCCATTGGCTCGCCGAGCTCGGCCTCACCGACCTCGACCTGTCGGACCTGGCGCGCGACGTCCCGCTGGCCTCCCTGCGCATCATCGACCTCGCTCGCGCCCTGGCCATCGAGCCGGCCGTGCTGATGCTCGACGAGATGACCGCGGCCCTCCCGGCCAACCTCACCGAGCGGGTGCTCGAGGTCGTCGGGCGCCAGCGCCAGAGCGAGCGGGCCGTGATCTTCATCTCCCATCGGATGATCGAGATCGCCGCCGTCTGCGACCGGGCCACGGTGTTGCGCGAGGGCGCGACCGTCGGGGTCGTGGACGTGACGCCTGGCTCCGAAGACCGGATCGTCGAACTGATGCTCGGCGAGATCGTGCAGGGCATGTCGGCAACGGACCAGCGCGCGGCCGGGACCGAGGGTCGCGCGGCCACACCTCGACTGAGTGTCCGGAACATCGCAGAGGGGACGAAGCTCCACGACGTCTCCTTCGACCTCTATCAGGGCGAGGTCCTCGGCGTGGTCGCGCTCGAGGGTCAGGGTCAAGACGAACTCTTCGACGTCCTCGCGGGGTCGGTACGCCCCGAAGGCGGCCAACTCCTGGTCGACGGGACGGTGGTCTCGTTCCGGCACCCGGCCGACGCCATCCGCGCCGGACTCGTCTACGTCGCCGCCGATCGTGCGGAGGCGCTGCTGATGCAGCGCTCCGTGCGGGAGAACATCGCGCTGCCGTTCTCGGCGCGGATCGGCCAGTGGGGTCCGATCAACCTCAGCGACGAGCGGACCAAGGTCAACGGCGCCATCACGACCCTCCAGATCGACACGCGCGCGGCGCGCGAGGTCCGCCGGCTGTCGGGTGGCAACCAGCAGAAGGTCACGATCGCGCGCTGGGTCGCGGGTGGCGTCAAGACCATGCTCTGCTTCGACCCGACCCGTGGCATCGATATCCGGACCAAGAACCAGATCTACCTGTTGCTCCGCGAGCTGGCGGCCGCCGGCGCGTCCGTCCTCCTGTACACGTCCGAGCTCAAGGAGGTCCAGCTCGCCTGCGACCGGGCGATCGTCATCTTCGGCGGGCGGGTGGTGGCGGAGATCGACGCGGCGGATGCCGACGAGCCGACGCTCCTCCGGGCGGCCTACAACCTCCGCTCCGGCGAGGTCCTGCCAGAGGACATCGCGGCCGAATTCGTCGCGTCCTCGGCCGATGAGGCGAATGCGGAGCCGGTCGCCACCGAGCCGCCGCCGTCCAGTCCGGAGCCGGATCGGTGAGTGCCGCCAGCACCACGGTCGACACCGCCCGCGGTCGTCCGGCCGAGGCCGTCATCGGCTGGATCCGGCGCAACGCCTGGACGCTCGGGCTGATCGCCTTCTTCTTCGTCCTGCTCGGATTCACGCGCGTCATCCAGCCGACCTACGGCGTCACCGGGATCCAGGGGCTGGCGATCTCGGTGCTTCCGCTCGCGCTGGCGGCGGTCGCCCAGGCGGTCGTCGTGATCGCCGGCGGGATCGATCTCTCGCTCGGGTCGATGATGGCGCTGACAAGCGTCGTGGCCGCGTCCCAGATGATGGGCAAGACCGAGGAGTTCGGGGTCGTCGTCGTGATCGGCGTCCTGCTGCTCGGGTTGCTGCTGGGCGCCATCAACGGCAGCCTCGTCGTCCTCACCCGCGTGCCGGACATCGTCGTGACGCTGGCGATGGCCTACGTCTGGGCGGGCTGCGCGCTTCTCGTGCTGCGGACGCCCGGCGGTGGGTCGGCGAAATGGCTGCGCGACCTGGTCCTCGGCTCGTTCGGCAACGAGTGGATCCCCAAGGCGGCGGTGGTGCTGATCGTCATCGTGGCGGTGATCTGGCTGCCGATCCGCCGGTCCAGGCTCGGGTTGTCGCTCTTCGCGATCGGCAGCAACCAGCTCGCCGCGTTCCGGAGCTTCGTGTCGGTCGGCAGGACCAAGGTCGTCGCCTACATGCTGGGTGGCCTCTTCGCGGCACTCGCCGGGTTGAGCCTGACGGCCAGCACCGGCATCGGCACCCCGGTCCCCGGGCCCTACACCCTGCTGAGCGTCGCTGCGGTCGTGCTCGGGGGCGTGAGCCTCGCGGGTGGTCGTGGCGGGCTCGTCGGCCCGATCGTCGCGGTCATGATCCTGTCGCTCATCCGGACCGACATGACGTTCCTGAATCTGAACACGAACCTGGCCACGGTCGCGCAGGGCGTGATCCTGATCGCGGTCGTCATGTTCGGCACGCTGATCCAGCTCCGACGGGAACGGGCATGAGCGCCGCCGAATCGACCCCCGCCCGCAACCCGTACCTGACGGCGGCCGGCTGGCGACTGCTGTTCCGCGACCGCCCGATGATCCCGCTGCTGGTCCTGCTCGGGGTACTGGTGGTCGCCAGCGAGGTCGCGCGGCCGGGGATCGTGTCCGTGGGCTGGGCAGGGACGATCCTTCGCGCGGCCGTCCCACTGGCGATCCTCGCCGGCTGTCAGACGATCGCGATGCTCACTGGCGGCATCGACCTGTCGGTCGGCGCCGTCGCATCGATGAGCGGGTTCCTGCTCGCGACGCTCGTCGGTGGGCAGGGTCTCCTCGGCGGCATCGTGATCGCCATCGTCATCGCAGCGCTCGCCGGTCTCGTCACGGGCGTGGGCGTGGGCGTCTTCCGCGTCCACCCGCTCATCATGACCCTCGGGATGAGCCTGGTCGTGCTCGGGCTCGCGAACGTCTGGCAGATCGTCATGGTCCAGACGGGCGGCGGCGTGCCACCGAGCCTGCGGCAGCTCGGGACGGGCACGTTGTTCGGATTCATCCCGTACACCTTCGCGGTGTTCCTGCCGCTGGCCGCGTTGATCCTGCTCGGTCTCCGGCGGACGGGCTACGGCCGGATGCTGTATGCCATCGGCGACAACCCCGTGGCCGCACGCCTCGCCGGCGCGCGGGCATGGCAGGTGCTGATCGTCCTGTACGTGATCTCGGCCATCCTCGCGGCGATCGCGGGGTTCCTGATCTCGGGCCTGACCAACGTCGCCAGCGTGACCCTCGCCGACAGCTACGTGCTGCCGTCCGTCGCCGCGGCGGTCATCGGCGGGACATCCATCATGGGCGGTCGCGGTGGCTACGGCGGGACCATCGTGGGCGCCCTGATCCTGACCGTCATCAGCGCGCTGCTGACCTCGCTCGGCTACCCGGAAGCGGTCCGCCAGGTGCTGTACGGCGCGATCATCGTGATCGTCGCCGCGGCCTACACGCGGGTGACCGGCGAGACCTGATGGGCGGGAACGACCGCCGAGCATCGAGCCGCCACCTCGGGTTGGATCTCGGCGGCACGAACATCAAGGCGGTGGTCGCCGAGCAGGACGCTCACGGCTGGCGCGTCCTCGAGCGGGACCAGGTCGCGACGCCGGCCACGGACGGGCCGGACCGCGTCGTCGCCCGACTCGCCGAGGTCGGCGCCGAGGCGATCGGCCGCTGGCCGGGTGTCTCGACGGTCGGCATCGGCGTGCCGGGCCTGTACGACCCGGCGACCGGGACCACGCGGTTCCTCGTGAACATCCCGGGCGCGTGGGCCGGGAGGGCCGTCGCCGGGCCGGTGGGCGAGGCGCTCGACTGTCCGGCTGCACTCATCAACGATGCGCGGGCGTTCGGCCTCGCGGAGTTGCGACTGGGGGCGGGACGTGGCGCGTCGGCGATGATCGGGCTGACGCTGGGCACCGGCGTCGGCGGCGTGATCGCCATCGATGGTCGCGTGTACCAGGGTCGTGACGGGACCGGCGGTGAGCTCGGCCACCAGACGCTCGACCCCGACGGGCCGATGTGCGGATGCGGCAACCGCGGCTGTCTGGAGGCGTACGCCCGCGCCGACCGGATCGCGGAGGTGTGCGGCACGAGCTCCGTCGAGGAGGCCATCGAGCGGGCTCGCGCTGGCGACGCGCGCTCCCGCGAGGGGCTGGCGCGGGTCGGCCGCTATCTCGGCATCGGCATCGGCAACATGATCACCGTCGTCACGCCCGATCGGGTCGTCATCGGGGGCGGCGTGGCGGCAGGCGCCGACCTGCTCCTCGACACGGTCCGCGACGAGATCCGCCGCCACGTGTTCACGACGGCCCTCGATGACGTCGAGATCGTGACCGCCGAGCTCGGGACGTGGGCCGGGGCGATCGGCGCGGCGATCCACGGCGCGGAGCAGGCCGAACGGTCGTCGGCGACATCATCGCCTTCGACGGCCGGCGACGCCGAGCCCTCGGTGGCCGTCTGATGGCCGACGTCGGCTACCAGCCCCAGTACCGCCAGATCGAGCAGGCGCTGCGGGAGCGCATCGCGGCCCTGCCGCCAGGCGCGAAGCTTCCCTCGGACACCGACCTGTGCGCCGAGTTCGGGGTCAGCCGGATGACGGCGCGCAACGCGATGGAGCGCCTGGCCGCCGACGGCCTGATCCGCCGCGAGCCCGGTCGGGGCAGCTTCGTGACGGCGCCACCCGCCCACCGGCGGGCGAACCGGCTCATGACGTTCTCGCAGGAGATGCGCCGCGCCGGCCGGGCGCCCACCTCGCGGCTGCTGGCTCGCGTCGTGCGGCCCTCGTCGCCGGCCGAGGCGGCCGCGCTCGGCATCCCGCCTGGGCAACCCGTGCTGCATCTGCGCCGGCTCCGCCTGGCCGACGGGGAGCCGATCGCGCTCGAGTCGACGGCGCTCGTCGGAGCGACGGCCCCGGCGGTCATGGCGGCCGACCTCACGACCGGATCGCTCCACGAGACGCTCGGTCGGGCGGGGTTCGTGCTGTATCGCGGGAGCGGCACGATCTCCGCGGTCGCCGCGACCGCCGATGACGCCGCGCTCCTCGCGATCCGCGAGGGCGACCCCTTGCTGGTCGAGCGGCGGGTCATCGTCGACGGGCACGGCCGCCGGATCGAGGCGACCGAGTCGCGCTACGTCGCCGACCGCTACGGGCTGGACATCCAGTTCGACGTCGAGCTGCCCGACGACGCGAGCGGACCGGGCGAGGGGTGATCTCGACCGTCACCGGGCGGCTGGTCCTCGACGACCGGGTGGCGCCCGGTCGCCTGACGATCGACGACGGCCGCATCACCGCGGTCGAGATCGATGTCGACGGCGTTCCCGGCGACGCCCCGTACGTCGCGCCGGGCTTCGTCGACGTCCACGTCCACGGCTGGGGCGGGCATGACGCGATGGGCGACGCGGCGGCGCTGGACGGGATGGCGCGGGCATTGCTGCGGCGCGGCGTGACGTCCTTCTTGCCGACGGCCGTGACGGCTCCGTTGGATGCGCTGGCGGCCTTCGCCGATCGGGTCCGGGCGTGGATGCCGTCGGCGCCCGACGACGGCGCCGAGCCGCTGGGCTTCAACCTGGAGGGGCCGTTCCTGGCGGCGGCGAAGCGCGGCGCGCACGCCGAGTCGCATCTCCGATCGCCCGCCTCGGCCTCGCGCGAGGCGCTCGAGTCGCTCGTGGACGGACTCCGGCTGCTCACGATCGCCCCGGAGCTGCCCGGCGCCACGCACCTCATCGGCTGGCTGGAGGGGCGGGGCGTGGCCGTGTCGCTCGGGCATTCGGCCGCCGCCGCGGCCGAGGCGTGGGCCGGCTATGCCGCCGGCGCACGGTCGACGACGCACCTGTTCAACGCGATGAGCGGCGTCGAGCACCGATCGCC
>DATBMM010000116.1:0-1870 GCA_036554825.1 Candidatus Limnocylindrales bacterium | reverse complement strand
ACTTGAGCGTGAGAGTGGCTCCGGCGGTAGGATTCGAACCTACGACCAAGCGGTTAACAGCCGCCCGCTCTACCACTGAGCTACGCCGGAACGGGTCGCGAGCACCATGACTCGCCGAGGCCACGTCGCGTGGCCGGTCGGAAGGATACCGCAGGCTCGCGAGCGAGGCGCTCCGCCGCTACGCTGGCCTCGTGACCCCTCCCCCGACCGCGACCCAGCGCTGGCGCACGCTCGTGCTGGTCTATCCCGTGCTCGACGCACGGTTCGGTTCCGGGCTCGCCCGGCGGCGGGCCCGTCGCGTCATGGCGCGCGACGAGCGCGAGGCGGTGATGGCCGTGGTCGAGCGCCTGCCGGTGACGGTCGCCGAGTGGAGCTCGGGGCTGGCGACCTTCGAGCCGTTCGACGTCATCGAGCTTCGACGGCCGATCACGTCGCTGTCGTCGAGCGGCGGCGGTCGATGGTGGGTCGGGCCGCGCGAGGTCCGACCCGAGCTTGCTGACGTTGTTGCGACGGGCGCCCGCTACGACTCGGTCTACGCGCTGTGGCCGGGCGATCCTGACGTCCCGCAATGCGGCTGGGGCTGCTCGCAGGGGCCGTCGGACGCGACCTTCGGAGCCGGGTTCTCCTCGATCTCGACCGATCACTGGCGGACGCTGGCGACCGAGACCGACCCGCCCCAGGGGTACGTCCATGAATGGCTCCACCAAGTCGAAAGCGTGTACCGGGCCCTCGGGCTGTCGGAGGCGGAGCTGCCGCCGTTGCACGACGCCGCGCTATTCACCTCGACGCGGCCTGGCGATGAACCACCGCATGGCCTCACGTACGCCGCATATCACGACAGCGGCCCGCGGACGTGGGCGCCGTGGTACCGCGACTGGATGACGGGTCGGTTGAGGCCGGCCTCCGACTCGCGGGAGGCACTGATCGACATGCCGATCGGGTTGACCCCCGAGCGCTGGGCGCTCCGCGGATGAGGCTCGCGTTGGACGGCCCGCTCGTTTCGGTCGCGGCGCTAGCCCCGGCGATCTCGGATCCGTCGCTTCGCGTGGTCGACTGCCGCTGGTACCTCGGTCGACCCGGCGACGGGCGCAAGGCGTACGACGCCGGCCACCTCCCAGGGGCGATGCACCTGGACATCGACACCGACCTCACGGCGCCGATCGGCCCGGGGCGGCATCCCTTGCCCGATGCCTCGTCGTTCGTCGACCGGCTGGCGGGGATGGGGGTCGGTGATGAGCACACGGTCGTCGCGTATGACGACGTCGGTGGCTGGGTGGCGGCTCGACTCTGGTGGATGCTCGATGACCTCGGGCACCGATCGGTGGCGGTGCTCGACGGGGGCGTCGGCGCGTGGACCGCGGCCGGCCTGCCGCTGACGACCGATGTTCCGTCGTGGCCGCCGGCGACGTCGTCACTCGCGCGCGCCTGGCGGCGGGTGATCGACCGCGATGCGCTGCTGGCCTCGCTCGGGACCGTGCGGTTGCTCGATGCGCGCGCCCGCGCTCGGTACCGCGGCGAGGTCGAGCCGATCGACGCCTACGCCGGCCACATCCCGACCGCCGTCAGCGCGCCGGTCGACGAGAACCTTGCTCCAGACGGGCGGTTCCTGGCGCCGGCCGAACTGGCGGCGCGTTATCGCGGGTTGGCCGCCGACGGGTCAGGTGGCCAGGTCGTCGTGTCGTGCGGCAGCGGGGTCGCTGCAACGCACGATGCGCTGGCGCTCCGGATCGCCGGCCTGCCGGACGCGACGCTGTACCCGGGGTCGTACAGCGACTGGACCCAGCAGGGCTGGCCAGTCGCGACCGGCGACGAGCCGGGCGATCCGCCGCGAAGCGACAAGTAAGTCCTGAGCAAGTGCTGTTCTCCATCC
>DATBMM010000095.1:0-3517 GCA_036554825.1 Candidatus Limnocylindrales bacterium | reverse complement strand
CGGTCTCACGCGCCCAGCGCGCCATCGGCACGATCGACGCCTCGTTGATGCCGCGCCGGACCACCATGTTGACCTTGACCGGGGTGAGGCCCGCCTCGAGCGCGGCGTCGATGCCGTCCAGCACGCGCGCCACCGGGAAGTCGATCCCGTTCATCGCGCCGAAGACCGCGTCGTCGAGGGAATCGAGGCTCACCGTCACGCGTCGAAGCCCGGCGTCGGCCAGCGGCTGCGCCAGGGATCGCAGGGCGGCGCCGTTGGTCGTGAGCGTCAGGTCCAGTTCCCGGCCATCGAGCGTCCGCAACCCGGCCAGCATCCGGATGAGCTCGGGCAGCCCGCGCCGCACGAGCGGCTCGCCGCCGGTGATGCGCAGCTTCTCGACGCCCAGCCCGACGAACGCCCTTGCAGCCCGCTCGATCTCCTCGAACGAGAGCACCTGGTCCTTCGGCAGGAACGCGTAGTCGCGGCCGAAGATCTCCTTCGGCATGCAGTAGGTGCAGCGGAAGTTGCAGCGATCGGTGACCGAGATGCGCAGGTCGTGCAGCGGCCGCCCCAGCCGATCGAGCGGCGGGCTGCTGGTCGGGGCGACCTGGGTGGCATCCATGGAACGCTCATCGTAGCGCCGACGCCCGTTGCACCAGCACAACGCGACGAGGTACGGGGCGTCCACAGGTACGACCGGCGTACACCGCTGGTACCACTAGCGGACTCCACCGCACCAAACCTCGCTGGCACGATGCCCGCACGCCCCGAAAGCGCCATCTATTTCCGACGAGGGATCCACGCATGGCATCGACCGACGCGAAGAGCGGCTTCCGGCTCCCCTGGAGCACCGATCGCAACGACTCCGACGGCCAGACGGAGTCGGCCGAGTCCGCAGCCGTGGATGCCGCCCAGCCCCAGGCCGAGAGCGAGAGCGAGGCGCCCAGCATGATCGAGAGCGCTCCGGCCTCTGCCGACGAGCCGCCGCAGGAGGAGTCTGTTCCCGTGGCCGACGGTGTCGATACCCAGGTCGCGACGGCCGAGGCCCCCACGGCCACGCCGGCCGCTCCGCGCAAGCCCAACAAGTTCATGGCCGACCTCACCCGCGCGATGCAGACCGCGGCCGAGGCGGCGCGTGCCGACACGCTCGAGAAGTTCAACGCCGATGCGAAGGCCCACATCGAGGGCATCCACGCCAGCACGGCCGATGAGGCCACGGCGCTGCGCAAGAAGGCCGACGACGACGTTGCGGCGATCCGCGACTGGTCGAAAGCCGAGATCGCCCGCATCCGCGAGGAGACCGACGAGCGCATCGCTCACCGCAAGGACGTCCTCGAGCGCGAGATCGAGGCGCACGCCGCCGAGATCGAAGCGCGCATCGAGCGGGTCCAGTCGCGGGTGTCCGTTTTCGAGGCGGAGATGGCCGCGTTCTTCGAGCGGCTGCTGGCCGAGGAGGACCCGACCCGCTTCGCGTCGATGGCCGAGACCCTGCCCGAGCCGCCGACGTTCGACGCCGCCGACCTGTACGCCAGCTGGACGCCGGCCGCCGCGCCGGTTGCCACGGAGGCCCCCGAGGCCGTGGCCGAGTCGACCGAGGCAGCGGCGGTCGAGGAGCCCGTCGCCGAGTACACCGAGGCCGCCGAATACACCCAGGCCCCCGCTCCCGAGGCCGTCGCCGAGTGGACCGAGACGCCGGCTGACGAGCCCGTCGCCGACGTGGTCGTCGACGAGGCGCCCGCCGAGAGCGCCGCCGAGAGCGTCGCCGAGCCGGTCACCGAGACCCCTGCGGAGGATGCCGGCGACCTGTCGAGCATCGCCCCGGAGTCGAGCAACGGCACGGACGAGCCTGCCGACGCAGATCCGCGCCTGTCCGCGCTGGGCCTCGAGCAGGACTTCGCGGCCGCGGAAGCGGAAGCCGCCGAGTACACGGCCGACGGCAGCACGGACGAGGACGAGATCCCGACCATCGCCGAGGATGCGCTCGCCGCGCGCCTGGCCGGCCTGGTCGCCGAGGATCACGCGCCCGCCGGTGAGGCCGCGTCGACCCGGGTCGTCGTGACCGGTCTCGTGAGCGTCGCGAGCATCGCCGGGTTCAAGCGCAATCTCGCTCGGGTCAATGGCGTCCGCTCGGTCGGTGTGTCGTCCGGGCCGGATGGCGAGTTCGTCTTCGCCGTCAGCCACGACCCCGGGCTCAGCCTGACCGATGGCATCGCGACCCTGCCGGGCTTCGGCGCCCGCGTCACGAACGAGGCTCCTGGCGAGCTGACCGTCGCAGCGCGCGACCCCGAATCGGAGGGCTGACATCGTGGCCCGTCCGGCCATCGCCGTCGCCCTCCCGTCCAGCGAATCGGCGCCGGTCTCAGCCGAGCTGCGCGCCGCCGGGTTCACGGTCGCGACCGTCAACCACCCCGACGAGCTCGAGGCGCTCCTCGCCACGCGTCGCGACGTCGCCGTCGCGATCCTCGATGGCGAGACCGATCTCGACCAGTCGCTGGAGTACTACGCCCTCCTCCGCGAGGGCGGCCGGCAGATCCCGGCCCTGATGGTCCTGTCCGAGCGAGCGCTCGGACGGCTGGACCCGAACTCGGGCGGCGTCGAGGACGAGTACTTCACGCGGCCGTACTCGGCCGAGTCGCTGCGCTGGCGCGTCGAGGCGATGTGCATCCGCAGCCAGACCGTCGACGACGGATCGGGACCCGTCCTCCAGGGCGGCCCCATCGAAGCCGAGGGCTGGTCCGTGAAGGCGACGATCATCACGGTCTTCAACCCGAAGGGCGGCGTCGGCAAGACGACCATCGCCACCAACCTCGCGTCCGTCCTCCAGACGCGCCGCGGGCACAACGTGCTGCTCGTCGACGCCGATACCGTCACTGGTCACGTCACGACGTCGCTCGGTATCGATGGCGTGCGGACCCTCGCCGACAGCTGGAACGACGAGAGGGACGGCGGGCCTCGCGAAGGCCTGGTCGACATCGCGTCCGCCCACGCGTCCGGCCTGAAGGTCGTGTCGCTGACCACCTCGCCGCTCGATACCGAGGTCCTCGAGCCCGAGCGCGTCGCGCATGCGATCGCCGCCGCTCGACGCGGCTTCGAGTTCGTCGTCATCGACCTGCACCCGTCGTACAGCCCGCTCAACCAGGCGATCTTCGCGATCTCCGACCGGATCCTGGTGCCGGTCACGCCGGACGTGCCCGCCATCCGGGCCGCCGTCCAGCTGACCGACTACGCGGCCGAGCTCGGCGTGCGCGATCGCCTGTCGCTGGTGATCAACCGAGCCAACAGCGGCGTCGCCGTCGCCGACATCGAGCGGACCGTGGGCATGCCCTCGATCGCGCTGATCCGCTCCGGCGGTCTGCTGTTCGTGCGGGCCGCCAACGAGGGTCGCACGGTGATCGAGATGTTCCCGAAGGAGCGCATCACGGAGGACTTCGACGCCCTCGCCGACCGCGTCCTCGGCACGCCGGCCGCGCCGCCGGCGGTCAAGGTCCCCTTCGGGCTCTTCAACCGCGCGAAGACGATCGCCCGCGCGTAGGCGCGT
>DATBMM010000081.1:0-4495 GCA_036554825.1 Candidatus Limnocylindrales bacterium | reverse complement strand
GCGGCCGAGGGCGCGATCGATGCCGCCAACATCCTCAAGCCGCCACTGTCGCGCGGCGAGCTCCAGTGCATCGGCGCGACCACGCTCGACGAGTACCGCAAGTACATCGAGCGCGACGCGGCCCTGGAGCGGCGCTTCCAGCCGGTCATGGTCGAGGAGCCGACCATGGAGCAGACCGTCGACATCCTGCTCGGCATCCGGGAGCGCTACGAGCAGCACCACAAGGTGACGATCACCGACGAGGCCGTCCGCGCGGCGGCCGATCTGTCGATCCGCTACATCACCGACCGGCACCTGCCGGACAAGGCGATCGACCTCATCGACGAGGCGGCGTCGCGTGTCCGCCTGCGCCATGCGTCCGCCCCGCCGGCGCTCCGCGAGGCCCAGCGCGAGCTCGACCGGATCACCAAGGAGAAGGACGCGGCGATCAACAACCAGGAGTACGAGGAAGCCGCCACCCTGCGGGAAGGCGAGGCGACCGCCAAGGAGACGGTCGACATGCTCCGCGGCGAGTGGCAGGCGACGATGTCGGGCGACCAGCCGACCGTCGGAGACGAGGAGATCGCCCAGGTCGTCGCGATGTGGACCGGGATCCCGGTCACGCGCATCGCCGAGGAGGAGTCCGAGCGGCTGCTCCACATGGAGGATGCGCTCCACAACCGCGTCATCGGCCAGCAGGAGGCGATCGACATCATCTCCAAGGCCGTCCGGCGCGCTCGTGCCGGCCTCAAGGATCCGAAGCGGCCCATCGGCTCGTTCATCTTCCTCGGCCCGACCGGCGTCGGGAAGACCGAGCTCGCCAAGGCCCTCGCCGAGTTCATGTTCGGGAGCGAGGACGCGCTCATCAAGATCGACATGAGCGAGTTCATGGAGCGCCACAACGTGAGCCGGCTGGTGGGTGCCCCTCCGGGCTATGTCGGCTTCGATGAGGGCGGCCAGTTGACCGAGGCCGTGCGCCGCAAGAACTACGCGGTCGTGCTCCTCGACGAGGTCGAGAAGGCGCACCCGGAGGTGTTCAACATCCTCCTGCAGATCCTGGAGGACGGGCACCTGTCGGACGCCAAGGGCCGCCGGGTCGACTTCCGCAACTGCATCATCATCATGACCTCGAACCTGGGCGCGAAGCAGCTCCAGACGAATTCGAGCCTGGGCTTCCGGGTCCAGGGCGCGACCGAGGCGGACCGCGCCGAGAGCTCGTACGAGCTCATGAAGGAGAAGGTCGCCACCGAGCTGAAGAACAACTTCCGTCCGGAGTTCCTCAACCGGATCGACGCGACGGTCGTGTTCCGCTCGCTGACCGTGGACGAGATGGCGCAGATCGTCGACCTGATGCTGTCGCGGGTCCGCGATCAGCTCCGCGCGCAGCAGATGTCCCTGGAGGTCACCCAGGAGGCCAAGGAGCACATCATCAAGCTGGGCTACGACGTCGCCTACGGCGCTCGGCCGCTGCGCCGTGTGATCCAGAACATGATCGAGGACGTCCTCGCCGAGCACCTGCTGCTGGGCCGCTACGAACCGGGCACGACGATCGTCGTCGACAAGGACCCGGAGGCCGGCCTGGAGATCCACGCCGCCGAGTCCCGGACGCCGGTCGAGGCGCACTGACGCTCCCGTGGCCAAGGCCACGAGCCGATACGTCTGCCAGAGTTGCGGCGATGTCTTCCTCCGCTGGGAGGGCCAGTGCCGCTCGTGTGGCGAGTGGAACAGCCTCGTCGAGACCGTCGTCCGGCAGAAGGCTGCCGCGTTGCGCCCCATCGCCTCGACGGGCATCGGCGCCGACCCAGTCCCGCTCCGCGACATCGGTGAGGCCGCCGTCCCCCGACTGCCGACGTCGATCGGCGAGCTGGACCGCGTCCTCGGCGGCGGGATCGTCCCCGGCTCACTGATCCTCGTCGGCGGCGAGCCGGGGATCGGCAAGTCGACGCTCCTGCTGCAGGCCGCGGCCGGCGTCGGCAGTCAGGTGATCTATGCGACTGGCGAGGAGTCGGCCGGACAGGTCCGCATCCGCGCCGAGCGTCTCGGCCTGCTCGACGCGCCCGCGGGTGCGGCGATCGAGGTGCTTGCCGAGCGCGACGTCGGACGGATCGTGGAGGTCGCGCGGTCGGCGCGGCCGGCGCTGCTGGTGGTGGACTCGATCCAGACGGCGACCATCGACGAGCTGGAGGGCGCGGCCGGCAGCGTCGGCCAGGTGCGGGAGTCGACCGTCCGCTTCATGGAGTTCGCCAAGGGGGAGGGCATCGCCGTCGTCCTGGTCGGTCACGTGACGAAGGAGGGCTCGATCGCCGGGCCGAAGACGATGGAGCACCTGGTCGATGCGGTCGTGACGCTCGAGGGCGAGCGATTCGCCGCCCTGCGGCTCGTCCGGTCGACCAAGAACCGGTTCGGGTCGACCGATGAGGTCGGGGTGTTCGAGATGGCCGGCGACGGTCTGCGCGAGGTCGCCGACCCGGCCCGGGCATTCCTGGCCGACCATCCGGAGGCGGCTCCGGGGAGCGTCGTGGCCCCGACGATGGAGGGTAGCCGCCCGCTGCTGGTCGAGGTCCAGGCGCTGGTCTCCGCCGCCGGATACGGCACCCCGGCTCGCAAGGCCAGCGGCATCGACCCGAACCGGCTCGGCCTGCTCGTCGCCGTGCTGGGTCGCCGCGCGGGCATCGGCCTGTCCGGTCATGACGTGTTCGCGAACCTCGCTGGCGGCTTGTCCGTGGCGGAGCCCGGCCTCGACCTGCCGGTCGCTCTCGCCCTCGCCTCATCCCTGCGCGATCGGCCGCTGATCGCCGACGCCGTCGCCATCGGCGAGGTCGGCCTGCTCGGCGAGCTGCGCTCGGTCGCTGGCCTCGAACGCCGGCTCCGGGAGGCCGCGCGGCTCGGTTTCGGGCGGGCGATCGTCCCGCGACCCGGTCGCAGCGGCCGCACCGCGGAGGTCCCGCATCTCGAGATCCTGGAGGTCGCGACGCTCCGAGAGGCGATCGCGATCGCGCTCGGCGAGGGTCCCAAGGTTCGTGGCGACGCCCTCCCGGCGATGCTAGGCTGACGACCCGTCCAGGCCTCCCCGGGTGGACGACCGAGAAGATCCACCGAGGTCCGCTGCTTGATCCGCTATATCCGTCTCCTGGGAGCTGCGCTCGGCGGACTCGTCGGGCTGGTGCTCGCCACCACCGGCGAGGGCCTGTTCCGCGATGCGAGCTACGCGGGCTTCCTGTTGGCGGCGTGGGTCGTGGCGTGGGTCGTCGTCGGCTTCGCGATCCTGCCCTACCTGACGCTCGTACCGGCGACGTGGCTGATCTCGCGCGTCGAGGACCTGTCCACTGCCGAGTTCGTGACCGCCGTCATCGGCCTGACCCTCGGTCTGCTCATGGGCCTGTTGCTCGGCGTGCCGCTGGCGAACCTGCCGGCGCCATGGGGCAGCGCCCTGCCGCTCGGCGTCTCGCTGTTCCTGGGACTGGGGATGCTCGGCCTCACCGTCGCGAAGCGGCGCGACCTGATCGTCGCCGCCCAGGCGATCGGGTTGCTCCGCCGCTCGGAGGACGGACGCGCCGAGGCCCGCAGCGGCGACCCGCGCATCGTCGTCGACACGTCGGCGATCATCGACGGCCGGATCGCCGAGATCGTCGAGTCCGGCTTCATCTACGGCACGCTGGTCGTGCCGCGCTTCGTGCTCGACGAGCTCCAGCACATCGCCGACAGCTCCGACACGCTCCGCCGCAACCGAGGGCGCCGCGGGCTCGAGATCCTCAACCGGATGCAGAAGGAACCGGGCACGCCCGTCGAGATCATCGAGGACGCCGTGCCGTCCGAATCCGAGGTCGACGCCAAGCTCGTGGCGCTCGCACGCGCCCGCAGCGGCGTCATCCTGACGAACGATTTCAACCTCAACCGCGTCGCCGAGCTGCAGGGCGTGCGGGTGATGAACATCAACTCGCTGGCGAACGCCGTGAAGCCCGCCGTCCTCCCCGGCGAGGAGCTCCGGGTCCGCGTGATCCAGGAGGGCAAGGAGGCTGGGCAGGGCGTCGGCTTCCTTGATGACGGGACGATGATCGTGGTCGAGGGTGGCGCCCGGCATATCGACAAGGATCTCGACGTCGCGGTCACGCGCGTCCTCCAGACCGTGGCGGGGCGGATGATCTTCGCGCAGCCGCGCCTCGATTCCTCAGGCTGATGGCTCGCAGGAGCGTCGCCTCAAACCTCGGGCCGATGGCCTCGCGGAGCTCCGCCTCGGACCTCGGTGCGCGAGCGTCAGAAAGCCGTTGAGGGTGGCAGTCCCGCGGGCCGACGCCATCATCGTCGCCGCCGGGGCCTCCACGCGGATGGACGGCACCGACAAGCTCCTCGCACGACTTGGCGACCGGCCGGTGCTGGCGCACGCGGTCGGGGCACTCGCCGCGAGCCTGTCGGTCGATGCGATCGTCATCGTCACGACCGATGAGCGACGAGACGCCCTGATGACCGGCGGATGGGTGCCGCCGGAACGCACGACCTTCGTCGATGGTGGAGACCG
>DATBMM010000368.1:0-5448 GCA_036554825.1 Candidatus Limnocylindrales bacterium | reverse complement strand
CCCCACGATCGGTTCGACGGCGGCGTTGAACAGCGCCGCGAAGTCCGACGGGGCGTCCGGGTGGATGGCGGGCGATGGGTCGTCGATCTGGATGTGGGTCGCTCCCTCGGCGACGAGCGCCTCGAGCTCGGACCGGAGGATCGGCACGAACGCCTCGGCCGCGACATCGCGGGTCGCGTAGACCTCGCCATGTCCGCTCCGCAGCCGGCCGGACAGCGTGTATGGCCCCGGCAGCGTCACCTTCAACGGTCGCCGCGCACGGCGTCGCGCGTAGCGGAACTCCCCGACGACCCCGAGCCCGTCCGGCGCGGCGATCGGCTGCAGGACCGCGAATCGATGCTGCTGGTCGTGTCCGCCGGCACCGAGTCGCCGGTCTGCGGGCAGTGCGCGCACACCCGTCACGTGCCGGTAGAACTCCGCGGTGAAGAAGCCCGCGCGCCGCATCTCCCCGTCTGTCACGAGGTCGATGCCTGCCTCCTCCTGGTCGCGCAGCGCGAGGTCGACCGCGTCGTCGAGCATCTCGGCCAGGTCGGCCGGGCCGAAATCGCCCCGATCCGCGGCGTCGATGCCCGACACGAACCACGACGGCCGGGCATGTGACCCCACCACGCTGGTGCGCAGAGCGTCGGTCATGCGGTCCCCTCAGTCGATCGATGCGAACGCGAAGATCCGAGCCGGGTTGTCGACGAAGAGCCGCCGACGGACGTCGGCTCCGAGGCCGCGATCGTCCATCGCGGTCGCGAAGCCATCGAGCAGCCAGGTCAGCCCCGGCCCTCCACCGTACACCGCGTAGTACCCCTGGCGTGCGGCATCCATCCCGAGGACGACGTGGTCGAGGAGGTCATCTTCCGCCATCCAGCCGAGCAGCTGGAGCGTGCCGTTGGGCGCATCGCCCCAGCGGAACGAGCCGTCGTACTCCAGCGACGCTCCGCTCGTCGCGAGTTCCCGGTGATACCCGCGATCGACGATCTTGTCGACGTGGCTCAGCGCGACGTGCCCGAGGTCCACGCCGGCGTCCGCCAGGGCGCTCACCTGATCGAGACCGCCGGTACCGCGCTCGCAATGCGTCAGGATCGGCGCCCCGGTCCGGCGATGGGCGATCGCGGCCGCCTCGAACACCCGTCGATCGCGCTCGCTCAGCCCGCCGTCCGAGCCACCGACCTTGATCACGCCCGCCCGGTGCGGCGTGCGCGAGACGACCGGCCCGGCGTAGTCGTACGAATCGATGCCCTGCTCGATGTCCGCCACGAACAGGTCGGCGAGCTGCTCGACGTCGAGGCGATGCGACCAGTGCGCCGGGCCATAGAAGCGGTCGTGGTGCAGGCCCGTCGGCGCGACGATGTGCAGCCCGGTCCGCCGCGACAGCTCGGCCAGCTTCGTCGCGCTTCGACCGCAATCGCAGGGCATCGCGTCGATCGCCGCCCCGAGCCCGAGCTCGATCGCCGCGCCGACCTCGGTCGCCATCGCGTCGAGGTCCGACAGGTCGAAGTCGGGCTCGAGCAGGACGGGGCGCCCGCCGTCGATCACCAGGTGCTCGTGCGCGTACGTGATCCCGAGTGCCGTCGGGTCGACGTCGCCGACGACGGTCCGGACGAACGAGCTCACGCGGTGGGGTCGGCCGGGGTCGGATCGGCCGCGGGCGTCGAGACGACGGACCAGCCGCCATCGATCGCCAGACTCTGCCCGGTGACCGCGCGCGACTCGACCGAGAGGAAGAAGACCGCGGCCAAGGCCACGTCGTCGGGGTGGAGCATCGGTCCGGCCAGCGGCTGCCTCCGGGCCGTGTACGCCAGGACCGCCTCGTCAGCCGCCGCCCGTGCGGCCATCGGCGTGTCCGTCAGCGACGGCGCGACGAGGTTGACCCGGATCCGGTCGGCGGCATAGGTCGCGGCCATCGTGGTCATCAGCGCGACCAGCCCACCCTTCGCCGCCGCGTAGGCGTGAGTGGCGAAGTACTCGGGGACCGGCGAGCTGGCCAGGACGCTGCCGAGCAGGAGGACGGAGCCGCGACTGCCGGAATCGTCGACGGGTTGCTCGCGCATGGCGCGGATCACCCGCCCGCAGACCAGCGCATGGCTGCGGAGGTTCAGCGCGAGCGTGGCGTCCCACGCCTCGCCACCGACCGTGTGGATCGGTCCGTCACCGAACCGCCGGCCGCTCCCGCCGACCGCCGAGAAGAGCCCGTCGATCCGTCCGAAGCGCTCGATGGCGGCCGAGACCGCGCGGTCCACCGCGGCCTCGTCGGTCAGGTCGGCGACCGCCCAACCGGCACCCGGCAGACGTTCCCCGGTCGCCCGGGCGTGCTCCTCCGTGCGAGAGACGACGAAGACCGACGCGCCCTCGGCCGCGGCGCGGTCCGCGGTCGCTCCGCCGATGCCGGTGGAGCCGGCGACGAGCACCACCCGGCCCGCGAGACGGCCGCTCATGTCACGGCCTCCAGGATGGCCGCGCGCTCCGCGGGAGAGGCGTTCACCAGCGCGCCGCCGATCCCCACCGCGACGCAGCCGGCCGACAGGAAGGCGCCGGCGCTCGCGGCGTCGACGCCACCGGTCGCGATGAGCTCGATGTCCGGCAACGGGCCGCGGAGCTCCCGGACATGCGCCGGCCCGAGGCTCGACGCCGGGAAGAGCTTCACGAAGGTCGCCCCGGCCGACCACGCCGCGGCGATCTCGGTCGGGGAGTAGGCGCCCGGGATCACCGGCACACCGCGACCGATGGCCGCGTGGAGCAACGAGCGGTCGAGCGTCGGTGCCACCACGAACGCCGCGCCGCACCGCAGCGCCGCCTCGAGGCGTTCCTCGCCCAGGATCGTCCCCGCTCCCACGACCGCGTGACCGTGGCCGCCCGCTGCCAGCCGTTCCCGTACCGCGTCGAGGTCGTCGGCCGCCGCCGGCGCGTCAAAGGTCACCTCGAACAGCGCCACGCCGTCGTCCGCGAGCGATGCGACGAGATCGAGCAGCCGCTCGCGCGGCTGGACCCGGCGAAGGATGGCGATGAGCCGTCGGGCTCGGATCAGATCGGCGACGGGCGAGCGCCGGAGGGCCGCAACGGTCTCGGGATGGGGCACCAGCGCATCGTAGCCGCCGCTCCGGGCGGCTCGCCGGCTCGGCTCAGGCTTCGTCCTCGTAGTCCCACGCCCGGATCGTGCCGGGCACGAGCCGGATCACCGCGCCCGGCGCGTACTCGGCGACCATCCGGTCGGCGGTCTCCTGGCCCGAGTAGCGGACGCCGGTCCGATGCAGGACGGCGTAGAAGTCGTCGGGCTCGGTCGACACGGTGGCCTCCCCGCGCAGCTCGAAGCCCTTGTACGGCCACGTCGTGTTGGCGACCACGATCGTCGCCCGGGGGTCGCGCTGGATGTGGCCGACCTTGCCGCCTTCGATCGTCGGCACCCAGACGTTGATGCCGCCGTCGTGCCACTCGAACCAGACCGGCGAGAGCATGATCGACTCGTCCGCGCGACGCGTGGCGAGGACGGCGATGAGTGGCTGGTCGAGCAGGTCGCCGAGGTCGTCGACGCCGAGGCCGGTCCGCATGGGCATCTCCCGTTGGTCGTGGACGGACGTATCGTCGCCGATGGCCACCCGATCGGCGAGGACCGGTCGACGGCACGAACCAAGGGCCGGTCCGCACAGTACGACCGGATGTTCGGAACCTCGTTGACGACCCGTCGTCGGCGGGTCTATGCTCCACGCATCCCGACCGGTACCGCGCCGCGGCAGCGATTCCGCGCGCATCCCGCTCGGCCCCCAAAGCGGTGAGACCCGGGCCCAGGCCCGGCGAGTCCGTTCCGCCCCCGTACCCAGGTGATCCCGACCAGATGCCCGCACCAGGCCCCGACCAGCGTTCCCGGAACCGTCGACCACGCCGCCGTGGTCAATCCTCGTTCCGTGCCCCCGTCAGCGAATATGAGGAGCAGCAGGAGATCGAGGCTGCGCGGGAGCGCAACGACCTCGCCGTCAGCGATCTCCGCGAGATGAGCGTCACCGAGCTCCGCCAGGTCGGCCGCGACCTCGAGCTCGAGACCGGCCGTGAGGACCGCAAGGACGAGCTGGTCGACCTGATCCTCCAGCGCCAGACGGAGAACGCCGGCCACGCGTATGCGACCGGCATCCTCGACATCGTCGACGAGGGGTTCGGTTTCATGCGACGGCATGGCCTGCTGCCCAGCCCCGACGACGTCTACGTCAGCTCGAGCCAGGTCCGCCGCTTCGGGCTGCGCATCGGCGACCGAATCTCCGGGGCGGTCCGCGCGCCGCGCGAAGCGGAGAAGTACTGGGGCATGCTGCGGGTGGATGCCGTCAACGGCGTCGACACCGACACCGCGCGTCGCCGGCCGATCTTCAACGACCTCACGCCGGTGCACCCGGACGAGCTCATCAATCTCGAGACCGATCCGAAGAACCTCAGCCAGCGGTTGATCAACCTCGTCAATCCGCTCGGCAAGGGCCAGCGCGCGCTCATCGTCAGCCCGCCCAAGGCCGGCAAGACGATGCTCCTCAAGCAGATCGCCAACGGCGTGAGCGCCAACTATCCCGAGGTGCTCCTCATGGTCGCCCTCATCGGTGAGCGGCCCGAGGAGGTCACGGACATGCGGCGCAGCGTCAAGGGTGAGGTCATCTCCTCGACCTTCGATGAGCCGACCGAGAACCACACCCATGTCGCCGAGATGGCCCTCGAGATCGCCAAGCGACAGGTGGAGACCGGTCGTGACGTCGTGATCCTGCTCGACTCGATCACGCGCCTGGCACGCGCGTACAACCTCGCGCTGCCACCGAGCGGCCGCACGCTGTCGGGCGGCATCGACCCGATCGCCCTCTACCCGCCCAAGCGGTTCTTCGGTGCGGCGCGGAACATCGAGGAGGGCGGCTCGCTCACGATCATCGCGACCTGCCTCATCGACACCGGATCGCGCATGGATGACGTGATCTACGAGGAATTCAAGGGCACCGGCAACTCGGAGCTCATCCTCGACCGCAAGCTCGCCGAGAAGCGCATCTTCCCCTCGATCGACGTCCAGCGCTCCGGGACCCGCCGCGAGGAACTCCTGCTCGAGGAGGGCACCCTCAAGATGGTCTGGACGATGCGGCGCATGCTGTCGGCGGTCGGCACCAACGAGGGCATCGAGATCCTGCTCAACCGCCTCTCGAAGACCCAGTCGAACGCTGAGTTCCTGGCGTCCCTCACGAAGAACCTGGACGCTTAGACCTCGCGTTGCGGGTGTGCGCGGGCGCCACGCAAATGTAGGAACCTCCCCGCTCCTGTTTGCCACGCTTGTTCCGTGCGTGGTACGTTTCGACACGATGTCGTAAGTCCGGCGAGACGTCGGACGCGGCCGCGAAGAGAGACCCCCAGCTCGATACCGCGACCCTGGACGGGCTCGACACCCCCGACCCGCGCCCCAAATCGCCCATAGCGCCGCGGGCTCGTCCACACGTCAGGAGACCG
>DATBMM010000362.1:0-4372 GCA_036554825.1 Candidatus Limnocylindrales bacterium | reverse complement strand
GACGAGGAAGCGGTGCTTCTGCTCGTCCGTCCCGGCGAGGTGCAACGGACCGCAGCCGAGACTCGTGTGCGCCGCGACGATCAGTCCCAGAGAACCCCACACGCGGCCGATCTCCTCGACCGCGATCGCGTACGCCAGCGTGTCCAGTCCGGCGCCGCCCTCGTCCTCTGGGATCGGGATGCCGAGCCAGCCCAGCTCGCCGATGCGCCGGACGATGTCGGTGGGGAACCGACGCTCCCGCTCGTGCTCCTCGACGACCGGCGCGACCTCGCTCGCCATGAAGTCCCGGATCGTGTCGCGCAGGAGCGCATGCTCCGGGGCGAGGTCGAGGTCCATCGCGTCCGAGCCTATCACCCGTAGCGTGCCTCGAGCCCGCAGCGTGCCTCGGGCCCCGGTGCTAGCCTTCCCGGACGATGACCGAGCCGCGTCATGCCCGCCGGGCACCGGCCGCCCCGTCAGCCATCGGCGCCGCGGACGACCGCGAGCGTGTGCACACGGTCGACGCGGGGATCGTCGGCACCATCGTGGATCCGGGCATCGCCGCTCCTCCGGCGGTCGGCGGGCTGAATGGCTCGTCCGCGCTCCGTCGGAACCTCCTGATCCGGCTCCGGCACGAGGGCCCATCGTCACCGGAGGACCTGGCCACGGCCCTGGGCGCCAGCCGGACGGGCGTCCTCCAGCAGCTCCACGGCCTCGAGGCGGCCGGGCTCGTCAGCCGGCGGTCCGTGCGCCACGGCGTCGGCCGGCCGCGCCACGTCTACGACGTCACCGACGCAGCCCAGGATCTCTTCCCGACGAACTACGACGGCCTCGCCCTGGGCCTGCTCGCCGCGATCCGCGCCATCGGCGGCGATGCGCTGGTCGACGACGTGTTCGAGGAGCGGCGCCGGACGACTGGCGCGCGCGTGCGCCGACGGTTTGCCGAGCGCCTGCCCGCCGACGCTCCGCTCGCCGACCGCGCCCGCGAGCTCGCCGTCATCCAGGACGAGCAGGGCTACCTCGCCGAGGCCACGATCGGCGCCGACGGCGTCATCCGGCTCGTCGAGCGCAACTGCGCCATCCATCACGTCGCGGCCGGCCATGCCGCCGCGTGCCGGGCGGAGCTCGACCTGTTCCGCGAGGTCCTGGGCGCCGACGTGGAGCGGGAGACGCACATCGCCGCCGGCGACCGCTGCTGCACGTACCGCATCGGCAGCGCCGCGGACCGATGTTGACCGAACGCACCGATGGGTAGGACCTTTCACTCGACGGGTCGGTAGTACGTAGGTCACAATCCACGGATATCGACTGCCGGTCGACCGGCGGTCGATCACCGGCGCACATATGGGGGGCACGGGTCTTGGGGGATGAACTCGTGGTCGGGCCGACACGGCCCGACGTGACTCTGCAGCGTGTCGGCAAGGAGGCCATCCTCCACGACGCCGGCGCGGGACGAGCCCACGTCATCAACGCCACGGCCGCGCGCGTCTGGGAACTGTGCGACGGACGGTCGATGGACGACCTGGTGCGCACCTTCGCCGAGCCGTACGGCCGGCAGCCCGCGGAGGTCCGCGGCGACGTGGAGCGCGTCATCGACGGGTTCCGCCGGCTCGGATTGCTGACCGAACCGACATGATCGGCGCGGCGACGGCACCACGAGTGGAACCTCATGTCGGCGCCGTCCGCGTGCGCGTCCACGGCATCGAGATCGCCGTGCGGAGCGACGTGCCGGGCGTCATCGAGACGGTCGCCAGGTCGTACGCCGCCTTCCTCGTCGAGGGGGACGGACGGCTCGCCGGCGACGGCGCCGAGTGGATCGTCGCGCGGCGGATGACCGACGGCGTCGAGTTGCTGCACGCTCGCGGGACGAGGGTGGTCGCCCGCGACGAGACGGGCGCGATCCTGGGCACGCTCGATCGGGTCGTCATGGCGGTGCTCGGCGCCCTGGGTGAGCGCGGCATCGTCGGGACGCACGCGGCGGCCGTGGCGATCGACGGTCGCGCCATCGTCATGGCGGGGCAGAGCGGCGCCGGCAAATCGACGCTGACGCTGGCGCTGCTGCGCGACGGCGCCCAGTTGCTCACCGACGAGCTGACGCTCATCGCCGCCGACGACCGGACGGTGCTCCCCTACCCGCGCGCCCTGCACGTCAGCCCGGCGACCGTAGACCTGCTGCCGGAGCTGGCGTTCCTCCATGAGCGCCCCCGCCAGGCGCTGGGCGCCGACAGCGAGTGGTCGGTCTCGACCCGTGACCTGGAGCGGGCGTTCGGAGCGACCGTGGCCCCGCCGACCCCGCTTGCGGCGGTCGTCCTGCTCGACGAGCGCGGACGACCCGACGATCCGCCGACGATGCTGGACGTCAGCGGGGCCGAGACGGCCATCGCGCTGGTGCGCGGCACGCCGGCCGCCGCCCGCGACTTCGGCGGGGCGCTGGCCCGATTGAGCCCCATCGTGAGTGCCGTCCCCACGTTCCGCCTGCAGGCCACAGGTCTCGCCCGTTCGGCGGCCGTCATCCGTGAACGACTGGCCGCGATCCCATGACCGTCGCCGATCCCCGCAGCACGGCACGCCTCGGCCTCATGGAGTCGTACCGGACGCTCGTGCGGTCCGACTGGATCGACGCCACCGGCCGAAGCATGGATCCGTCGATCCCGGCCGGCAGCCGGCTGCTGGTCGACTTCGGCCGGCCGGCACAGCGCCGCGGCGAGGTGCTCGTGTTCCGCCGCGGTGAGCGCGTGCTCGCCCACCGACTCGTCGGCCGGCGCACGACGCCCGATGGCGAGCAGCTGATCGCCAAGGGCGATGGAGAGGTCTTCTTCGATGCGCCCCTGACTGCGGGCGAGGTCCTGGGTGTCGTCAGGTTGGCGACGCTGCCGGACGGCCGCACCGAGGACCTGCACGCCAGGCCTCGTCGCGATGCGGCGATCGCCACCGCGTCGTGGTGGTCCGGTCGAGCAGCCGGCTTCTGGTCCCGCCGGCTCCGCCGCGTGCCGGCGACCGCGCGGCTCCGACGAGCGGCTCTGACGAGCCTCGTCGATCTGTCCCGGGTACCGACCCGGGTCCTGGTCGAGACCCTGCCCCGGTCGATCCGGGGTCAAGCAGGAGGAAGGAGGTGAAACGCATGGAGTACGAGAGCCCCGAGATCATCGCGTCCTATAGCGAGGACGAGTTGGTGGCCGACGCAGCCGTCGCGATGGAGTACGGCATCCAGATCTTCGCCTAGCCGACGGACAGGTCCGTCCACGGTCATCGAGGAGATCACCGATGGAGTACGAAAGCCCGGAGATCATCGCGTCCTACAGCGAGGACGAGCTCACGGCCGATGCGGCCGTGGCGATGGAGTACGGGGTCATCAGCCTCCCTGGCTGATCCCACGAGTGCACGGCTCGGGCATGGGTGACCGTGCCTGAGCCGCAAGGACATCATCAGTTCATCGAGGAGACCACGATGGAATACGAGAGCCCCGAGATCATCGCCACCTACTCCGAGGACGAGCTGGTCGCCGAGGCGGCCGTCGCCATGGAGTACGGGCGCCAGATCCCGCTCTAGCCACAAGCGCGACGGACCGGGACGGGCGACCGCCTGGTCCTTCGCACCGAGCGACACCAAGGAGACACCGATGCAGTACGAGAGCCCCGAGATCATCGCCACCTACTCCGAGGACGAGCTGGTCGCCGAGGCGGCCGTCGCCATGGAGTACGGCAACAACGTGATCATCCTCGACTAGGACGTCGATCTGACGGCAGGGGCGCGGCCATCCGCGCTCCTGCCGACGCCTCACCCACCCGGCTCGGACGGACCCTTCGCGATGACACCCGCGATCGAGACGATCGGACTCACCAAGCGCTTCCGCATGCCCCGTTCGCTGCGAGCGATGGCGGCCGGTCGCTTCGCAGTGACCGAGCGGCTCGCCGTCGACGACGTGACCCTGACGATCCCCGCCGGCCAGGTGTTCGGTCTCCTCGGCCAGAACGGCGCCGGCAAGACCACGCTCGTCCGGATGCTGACCACGCTGCTGCTGCCGACCGCGGGGACCGCCCACATCGACGGCATCGACGTGGCGCGCGACCCGCTGGCCGTTCGGGGTCGGGTCGGCCTCGTGAACGGCGACGAACGATCCTTCTACTGGCGACTCACGGGCAGGCAGAACCTCGAGTTCTTCGCCGCCCTGCGCCACCTCGACAGGGACGCGGCGACGACGGCGATCGATCGTCTCGCCGGCCGTCTCGGCATGGCGGACCACATCGATCGACCCTTCCGGATGCTGTCGTCAGGCCAGCGACAGGCGCTGGCCATCGCGCGGGGCCTCCTCGATGAGCCGTCGATCGTCTTCATGGACGAGCCGACGCGCTCGCTGGACCCGATCTCTGCCCTGCGCCTGCGCCGGTTCGTG
>DATBMM010000355.1:0-3502 GCA_036554825.1 Candidatus Limnocylindrales bacterium | reverse complement strand
CATCTTCGTGTCCGGCGGCACGGGCTCCGGCAAGACGACGACCCTCAACGTCCTCTCGTCGTTCATCCCCAACGACGAGCGGATCGTCACGATCGAGGACGCCGCCGAGCTGCAGCTCCGCCAGGAGCACGTGGTGACGCTGGAGTCCCGCCCGCCGAACATCGAGGGCAAGGGCGCCATCCCGATCCGGGAGCTCGTCCGCAACGCCCTGCGCATGCGCCCCGACCGCATCATCGTCGGGGAGTGTCGGTCGGGCGAGGCGCTCGACATGCTCCAGGCCATGAACACGGGTCACGATGGCTCGATGTCGACCGGTCACGCCAACTCCCCGCGCGATATGCTCGCGCGACTCGAGACGATGGTCCTGATGGCCGGCGTCGACCTGCCGCTGCGGGCCATCCGCGAGCAGGTCGCCTCGGCGGTCGACCTCATCGTCCACCAGAGCCGGCTCAAGGACGGGACCCGGAAGATCACCAACATCACCGAGGTCCAGGGCATGGAAGGCGACGTCATCGTCATGCAGGACGTGTTCGTCTTCGAGCAGACCGGGGTCATCGAAGGCAAGATCCAGGGACGCCTCAAGCCGACCGGCATCCGGCCGAAGTTCGTCGAGAAGTTCGAGGTCATGGGTATCAACCTGCCACCCGGGCTCTTCGGCTTCACCTATTAGGGGGTAGGTCGTGGATCCGTTCACGCTCGCCGTCGCTGCCGTCGCGGCCCTCGCGGTCATCCTGATCGCGTTCGGGATCGCGAGCTCCGGCAACTCCGGCATCTCGGATCGCCTCGAGCGCTACGCGTCCGGTCGTGGCGACGGCGCGAAGGCGACGCCGACGACCGGCCAAGGGCCGATCAGCGACCTCATCGCCCAGAGCCAGGCGCTCGCCAACCTGAACAAGGTCGTCGAGGGCCGGGACTTCGGCGCCAACCTCTCACGCGAGCTCGCCCGCGCCGACCTCCGCCTCAAGCCGTCCGAGTACCTCATGATCTGGGGTGGCTCGATCGTGGGCGTGCCGGCCGCGATGTTCCTGTTCGGCTTCTTCCTGCCCGCACTGCAATCGCCGATCGCGCTGCTCGTCGGCGCGCTCATCGGCTTCATGCTCCCGCGGTTCTGGCTGAACCGGCGCAAGAACGGCCGTCTGGGCGCCTTCAACAAGCAGTTGCCGGACACCATCACGCTGATCGCCAACGCGCTGCGTGCCGGCTCCTCGTTCCTGCAGGCCATCGAGCTCGTCGTGCGCGAGTCGCGCCCGCCGATCTCGACCGAGTTCAGCCGCGTCATCCGCGAGGTCAACCTCGGCCTGCCGTTCGAGCAGGCACTCGAGAACATGGTCCGGCGCGTCCGGTCCGACGACCTCGAGCTGATGGCGACCGCCATCTCGATCCAGCACCAGGTCGGCGGCAACCTCGCCGAGATCCTGGACTCGATCGCGTACACCATCCGTGAGCGGATCCGCATCAAGGGCGAGATCCGGACCCTGACCGCGCAGCAGCGCCTGTCGGGCTACGTCGTCGGCTTCCTGCCGATCGGCCTGGCCGGCTTCCTGTTCGTCGCGGCCCCGGGCTTCATGGATCCGATGTTCTACAACCCTCCCGGGATCGCCGGTCTGCCGGCCGGCGTGATCATCCTGCTCATGGGCGGGATCATGATGTTCATCGGGTTCATGCTCATCCGCAAGATCGTGGACATCGAGGTCTAGCCGATGAGCGACATGCTTCCGATCGTCGTCGCCGCGCTCGCCGCGGGGTCGATCCTGCTCATCGTCATCGGTCTGCTCGGCGGCTCGCCGGTCGACCCGGTGCAGGCCCGGCTGACCCAGCTGGGCACGATGCAGGCCAAGAACCTCGAGGAGCTCGAGCTCCAGCAGCCGTTCATCGAGCGGACGCTGCGACCGCTCGTCGCCGGCCTGTCCTCGCGGATGTCGCGAGCGGCCTCATCGTCGTTCACCGAACGGACCGAGAAGCGGCTCGCACTCGCCGGGAACCCCGGCGACCTGCGCGTGGCCGACTGGCTCGGCGTCAAGGCCGTGGCGGCGATCGCCATGGCGGTGCTCTTCGCCTTCCTGTTCGGCGTCCTCAACATCCTCGCCTTCCCCTTCCCCGTCGGGTTCCTGATGGGGATCCTCGGGGCGGTGCTGGGCTACGTCCTTCCGGAGTTCTGGCTCGGCAACCGGGTGAAGAAGCGCCAGAAGGCCATCCTGCTGATGATCCCCGACGCGCTGGACCTGCTGACGATCTCCGTCCGTGCCGGCCTCGGCTTCGATGCCGCACTCGGGAAGGTCGTCGAGAAGCTCAAGGGCCCGCTGTCGGACGAGTTCCGGCGGGCGCTGGCCGAGGTCCGCGTCGGCAAGGCGCGGCGTGACGCGCTGCGGGACATCGTGCCTCGCACCGAGGTCGGCCCGCTGACGAACTTCATCGGCGCCATCATCCAGGCCGAGCAGCTCGGCGTATCGGTGTCGAAGGTGCTGCAGGTGCAGTCCGAGCAGCTCCGCATCGAGCGCCGGCAGCGCGCCGAGGAACAGGCCGCGAAGGCGCCGATCAAGATGCTCTTCCCGCTCGTCGGGTGCATCTTCCCCTCGCTGTTCATCGTCATCCTCGGCCCGGCGATCATCCTGATCATGCAGAACCTGGGGTAGGGCGGCCGCTCGCCTCGTCTCACGGGTTCTGTGCGGTGACCGCCGCGCGCAATCGCACACGATCGAGCGACCTCGCATCCGATGTCGAGGTCGCCGATTCGTTGTGGGGCAAGTTCATGGGCCTGATGGGCCGCGCCTCGCTGGCCGACGGCGCCGCGCTGTGGCTGCCCGACTCGAACGGCATCCACATGATGTTCATGCGCTTCCCGATCGATGCGGTGTTCGTGGGCCGGCCCGACGCGACGGGCGCCCGGCCCGTGGTGCGCGTCTGTCGCGGGCTGGCGGCGTGGAGCGGTCTCGTGCCGTACGTGCGCGGGGCGCACGGGGTGCTGGAGCTGCCGGTCGGCTCGATCGACCGATCCGCGACGCAGGTGGGCGACCTGGTCGAGATCGGGTAGGGGCAGACGGCGCTGGCGCGGCGAGCGTCCGCCCACACGCGCACCTTCTCGGATATCGCCACCAGCGATCAGGAACGCGCTCCTTCGGTCCCCACCTTGCCGTTCAACGCCTGGGCGATGGACACGGAACGCGGCATAGAGCGTGGTGACCGGCCGATAAGCGACGGATGATCGGCGACGGTCATCCTCGCGACGTGACCACGACGATCGCCGCCGCGCTCCGACATGCGGCGACCCGAGCTCTCGACGCGGCCCTACCGGCATCCTGTGTCGGCTGCGGGGTGGAGGGCCCGACGATCTGCGACCGATGCCGACCGGCGCTCGACGCCAGGCTCGCCCGGACCGGCGGCGTCCCGATCGGCTGGCCCGCCGAGCTGCCCGAGCCGCTCCTGCAGCTCGAGTGGTGCGCCCAGTTCCGCGGGGTCGTCCGTGACGCGCTGCACGCCATCAAGTACGGCGGCGAGCAGCGGC